>JAZNEO010000159.1:0-13640 GCA_045588685.1 Candidatus Avelusimicrobium sp.
GTCTTCCTAAGACCGCTTGGCCTCCGACTTAATTCCCTAAAATTCAAAACTAGATAGTATGAAGAGTTTTCAAAGTAAAACACGCTAGTTCTAGGCGCGAAAATGCGTAGTATACTGTGCGAAGCGGCGCGGTAGCGCCGAGGTATTCAAGCATTTGAGCAACAAAGAAATAGCGTGTTTTAAGAAGAAAACTGGCGGAGAGGGAGGGATTTGAACCCTCGAAGCCTTGCGGCTTACAGGTTTTCGAGACCTGCTGTTTCGACCACTCACACACCTCTCCAACTATCCTATGCACATTATACAAAACTCTTGCATACATTCTCATGCTTGCGGTCTAGTTTATTTTGTGATTTCACATAATGTGTATAAGCGTCCAATTAAAAAGACCCCGTTTTGAACGGGGCCTTTTTGCAAAGATATATTTCCTATTTAAAGAAATTTTCATCTACGGTTTTCTTTTTCACTTGTTTCCATGCATCCGTATCTAAATTCTTTTGCAAGAAGGAAAGGCTTGCCTTGGATAAGAAGTGATACTGAGTGCCGGATTTCCGATTATCTCCGATGGGTTCGGCATCGTTAAAACCAAGTAAAAACTCTTGATATTTCTTCTTTTCACTCAAACCGAAAATCGGATCCCCGTTATCGCCTTTAATTGCCGTGCCGCAAACCTCAAAGCATTCTGTATCGGTACAGACTCTAGATACATTTGTTTTGGTGCAGGTGCGGCCCGCAAAGATAACGCGTTCCCGATTGATAAAAATCTCATCAAAAAGATTCAGCAAATTCTTAGGATCTTTGGCTACCAACAAATTGGTAATAGGCATATCTTTTATATCCTTTTTCTGCTCGGCATCTAATTTGATCAGTAATAATTTAGAGGTTTCATCTTCTTGAATTTCAGTAATTTTGTGACCTTTTACCTCTACAGAATTTGTTTTCCGGTAGGCCACCGGTTTTTCAGTGATTTCCGGTTTATCGGAAGACCCCATGTAATGCTGATGAAGGGACGTCTTTGAAACGCCTCTGCAGGCCAACGAAGCTAACAGATAGTTATCTGCAATACGTACGGCGGCACACTGTTTTTGCAAGTGATTCGTCCGAGCATATATTTCATCAAACTGGGATTCTACATTCAGCGTAACAGACACAACTCCGTTTTCATGGGAATTTGCCGAAGCGGGTTTGGTTTGTTGTTGAGCTTGTTTATTTTGATTTAACAAAGCCTCCGTCAGTTTATACATGTCTGAGTTTTCTATTGCATAGACAGGTAGCAACGTACCTGCTAGCAAAGCTGTCAAAAGATACTTTTTCATACGTGTCTCCCTCCAAGTGAATATACAATTATTATAATAAATTTTTTATATATTTCCAGTAAATAAACGTCCTATTTCTAAAATAGGTCCAAAAAACAACCAGCCTTTTTTGAGAAGGCTGGTTGTTTTCAAAATAACGGCTGGCTTACATCATGCCGCCCATTCCTCCCATACCGGGCATACCGGCAGGAGCGTGATTGTGTTCTTTTTCCGGAGCATCGGCCACTAAGGCTTCCGTCAAGAGTACAGTTGCGGCGATAGACGAAGCATTTTCTAAAGCGGTGCGTACCACTTTGGCAGGATCTACGACACCTGCTTTTAATAGATCGCCATATTCACCGGTTTCTGCATCAAAACCGTCCGCGGCTCCTTTCATAGACAATACTTTATCTACTACTACGGCACCATCTAGTCCGGCATTGACCGCAATTTGTTTGAGCGGAGCGGTTAATGCTTTGCGTACAATGGAGATACCGGTTTTAATATCTTCGTTGTCCGTTTTTAAGCTGTCTAAGGCTTTTTGGCTGCGAGCCAAAGCAACACCGCCTCCCGGCACTAAACCTTCTTCTACGCCGGCTTTGGTAGCGTTTTTGGCGTCTTCCACTTTGGCTTTTTTTGCTTTCATTTCGGTTTCGGTAGCGGCCCCTACGCTGATGACGGCTACACCGCCGGACAATTTGGCCAAGCGTTCTTGCAGTTTTTCTTTATCATAATCGCTGGTGGAATTTTCGATTTGTTTACGAATTTGTTCCGCACGGGCGGCGATAGCTTCTTTGCTACCTTTTCCGCTTACAATGGTCGTATTCTCTTTATCTACCACGATGCGTTCTGCCTGGCCTAAGAAAGCCAATTCCGCTTTGTCTAATTTCATGCCGCGTTCTTCGCTAATAACTTCACCGCCGGTCAACGTAGCAATATCTTGTAACATTTCTTTGCGGCGGTCTCCAAAACCCGGAGCTTTTACAGCGCAACCTTTTAAGGTACCGCGTAATTTATTGACCACTAAAGTGGCTAATGCTTCGCCATCCACATCTTCGGCGATGATTAAGAACGGACGGCCGCTTTGTACGATTTTTTCCAAGACGGGCAACAAATCGTTCATGGAAGAAATTTTCTTATCGGTAATAATGATGTACGCATTTTCCAATACACATTCCATTCTTTCCGGATCGGTCACAAAGTACGGAGAAATATAACCGCGGTCAAATTGCATCCCTTCTACGACGTCCAATTTGGTTTCGGCCGTTTTACCTTCTTCTACGGTAATGACCCCTTCGTGGCCTACTTTTTCCATCGCTTCGGCAATCAGTTCACCAATGACTCGGTCATTAGAAGAAATGGTGGCAATTTGTGCTTTTTCTTCTTTGGTCTTGACCGGTTTTTGCATTTTGGCTAAAGATTCTTTTACGGCGGTTACGGCCATTTCAATTCCTTTCTTTACCATGGTCGGGTTGGCACCGGCAGTAATATTTTTAATTCCTTCTTTGAGTAAGGCATCGGCTAGCACGGTAGCAGTAGTGGTACCATCACCGGCGACATCATTGGTTTTGGCGGCTACTTCGCGGATAAGCTGGGCGCCCATATTTTCAAATTTATCTTCCAGTTCAATATCTTTGGCAATCGTCACACCGTCATCAATAATGAGCGGAGAACCGAACTTTTTTTCTAATACTACGCTACGGCCCTTAGGCCCTAAAGTTACCTTTACTGCATTGGCTACTTTTTCAATACCCGCTTTCATTTTAGCGCGGGCTTCATCTGCAAAAATAACTTGTTTTGCCATATTAATATCTCCTTAATTTACCCCAAAATACCTAAAATTTCATCTTGGTGAATGATTAAATACGTTTCATCATCCAATTTAATTTCTGTACCGGAATATTTCCCGTACAATACTTTATCTCCTACTTTTACATCCATGGGAGCACGGTTACCTTTTTCATCCATTTTTCCCGGGCCGGCCGCTACAACTTCCCCTTCCATAGGTTTTTCTTTGGCGGTGTCGGGAATGATAATCCCGCCTTTCATGGTTTCGCGTTCAATGGGTTTAACAATTAATCTGTCACCCAATGGCTTAATTTTCACATCGTTCATAAGAACCGCTCCTTTTATGTATATTTAGATTGTGCGCAAGAAGAATAAATTAGCACTCTTTTTGCGTTAATGCTAATTTAGCATAAAAGAAAGATAATTGTCAATAGTTTATTTAGATTGCTAAAAAAGAGAGTGAGCAGATGATTTGTCTCAGACGGTAAAGTTACTTTTTACGTGAGAAGAAATTACGTAATTTTTGGGAAAAAGTTTGTTTTTGGGGCGACAGAATTTTAATGACTACAGCGGAAATATTATCTTGTCCGTCACGGTCGTTAGAAAGGCGGACCAACTGCTTGCACAGTTTGACAATGGACATGTTTTTACCTTTTTGGACGATTTGTCCAATGGCTTGTTCGGTAAGTCCTTTATACAATCCATCCGAACACAGTACCAAAATATCTCCCGGGCGTACTGGGAATTTCAACAGGTCGAATTCTACATTTTTCTTAATTCCCATAGCGCGGGTGAGTACATTTTGAATTTTACTTCTGTCTGCATCTTCTTTGGAGAGCAATCCCCGACGCACATGTTCCATGGCCAAAGAATGGTCGGTAGTAATTTGAACAATTTTACCGTCCCTACACAAATAAATTCGGGAATCCCCCACGTGTACTGCCACTGCACAATTTTGGTCAAAAACGACTCCTGTTAAAGTAGTACCCATCATCTTATAGACAGAAGAAGATTGAGCGGTGGAATAGATAGCGGCATTGGCTAAATTAGCCGCCATTAACAGTTTGCGTTCCACAGGGGATAATTTCGGTAAGAAAGTATCGGGAATTTTCAGTGTGCCCGTATTTATTTTGCGAATCGTTTCCGCTAATACGGAAACTGCAATACTGCTGGCAATCTCTCCGGCACTATGTCCCCCCATTCCGTCGGCTACGGCACCTAGGGCCAAGTCCGAAGAAATGACGACATTGTCTTCGTTTTTTTCACGGATTTTTCCAATGTCCGTTACAGCCGCGAATTCAATATCAAATTGGTTCATAGCTCCTCTTTGAACAATAAACTGCTGATACAACTGTATACGGCTGAAAAGAATAATAACAAGACGAGGAAATAATAAGCATTATTCTCTTGCGCACGACGGTTAAAATTATCTACAGGATAACTGATGGCATAATCCCACACAGCGAGTTTGGTGTTGGCGGGGCCATGCATGTAATAGTCGTTTAACATAGACACAAAGAACGGATAATCCCCCGGTTCGATGGCCTCTGCGGCATAAGTATTTAAAGCATTCACCAAGAATTTCTGTTTTTCTTCTTCAGATAGATAATTGATAGCTTTATCCTGTGCAAACGCTTTTAATACGATGGGTTTGTTTTCCAAATATAGGATATCGGAATCAGAATCATCATTTTTTTGCTGTTCCGTCGGTTTTTCCATAGGGATGGTATCTACTAAAGTGTTTAGTGTGGTATTGATGTTGTTTGCTAAGCCGGACACATTATATAACCAGAAACAGCCGATACCTGCCAGTAAACAAAAAGTAGGTAACAAGACCGCTTTTTCCTCTTTTATTCCCACGTGATATAGAGCCAAGAGACTAAATAAAAATCCGCCGGCAAATAGGATTTTGGTAAGCACAGCACTCCAGTCCGGCAACACTGTTAGAGAGGTAGCTCTGTAAACTAAAACGCCGGATAGAATAATCAAAGAGGCTGCCAACAATCTTTGAGCCGGGGAACGGTCCATTCTCCAACAGAGCGAAATCGCCCACGATAGTGCCAACATCAGATAACAGAAATAATACTCGGGTGACAAAATGTATTGGCCAACCTGAGAAAGATTGAAGAATGCTACGTTGGGAGTAAATACACCCGCTAGGTAACACGTGATAGCCAACGTAAGCAAAATAAGAGTGCTTTTCATATAGGCGCGCAACGATGCCAATACAAAGATACACGCAATTGTTATGATGGCTAAAGCAGAGAAAAGCAATTGATTGGGTTCCATATGGCCGGAATAAAAAGGTGCCAATAAATTATGGATAATACCCATATTATCGGATACATATACCGAGCAAATGCGTCCTAAGGTTAAGAACACATATCCGATTAATAGCGTACACCCTATAAAAATGGGTAACCAAATGGCCAGTTGAAGTGCTGTGCGTGGCAGAGTCGTCTTATGTTGGACCATTTGTTTGTTTTTCGGCATTTGCTGTAAGGCCGCAGGCGGCACTATCATATCGGCCGGCTCGGGTGTTGGAACAGAGACGGACTTTGAGGGAGTAGAGGCCGATGTCGCGGGTGGCAAATCATCTAAATTGGGCATCTGTGTTTCAGATTGCGTATGTTTATGCGGCTGAGTAGAAGACATAGAACGATATATATCTTGGGCCCTATTTTGCCGAATAGTTTCCGTCGAAAAATTTTCTTCTTTTGCAATGTGCAGCGGGCCTTCTATGCCTAAATCAATGGCTCCTCTGCCTTGTTTGGTTTTAATACGCAACTGTTCTTCCGCGCGCATTTTGTTGAAATATAAATAAGTTTCCTTTGCGGTTTGAAAACGGTCATCTGGGTTTTTGCTCATTAATTTTTGAATGGCCAAGGATAACCAACCGGGCATTTCCGGACGTAGTTTAGCCGGATTAGGAACAGGTTCGTTAATATGTTTTTGAATAATTTCTACGGTATTTTTACCGTTATACGGAAAATGACCTGTCAGCACGTAGTACATGCTGGCTCCAATAGAATATAAATCAGCTCGCGGATCAATTTCTTTTCCCAAGGCTTGTTCGGGCGCAATGAAATACGCAGTACCGGCTAGTTCAGTTGTTTTGGTGGAACCGGTTTCTTTGTCCACTTTTTTAGCGATACCAAAGTCTACAATTTTCGGTTTTCCTTCCGGAGTGATTAAAATGTTGGAAGGTTTAATATCGCGGTGAATAATTCCTTTTTCGTGAGCGACCGCCAACCCTTTTAGTACTCCGTCAAACAAATCTAATACTCGGCCAATCGGTAATACACGTTCTTTTTTTAGTATGGCCGACAAAGTTTGTCCTTCCACAAAGGACATCACGATAAAGTAATAGCCTTGCTCTTTGCCCACATTGTACACGTTGACAATGTTTGGATGGTCTAACTCGGCAATAGCACGCGCCTCTGTCAGAAATAAACTTACTGCCTTTTTGTCATTAGCTAGACTAGGACTTAAAATTTTAACACAGACAATGCGATTTAGAGCCTTGTGACGGGCTTTAAAAACGGCTCCCATTCCCCCTTCGGCTACCTTTGCTAAAATCTCACAGCCGGAAATTTCTTTGCCGACTAATGTTTGTGCATCGAGCATACTCTATACTCCTGTTAATAAATCCAAATTTATTATACTAAAAGGCTTGCTTTTTAAGCTATCAAATCTTACAATATAACCAGACTATTCTATCATAGCATATTTGGACACCTTTGAAATATAAGCATTAGGAAGGTAAGGAGGATATATGGCTGAAAGCAGTTTCATGCGTTTGCAGGAAATAGGGGTTATTAAACAGGATCAGGGAAGTGAAATTCAATTTTCTATCGATGCCTATCGGGGCTATCGGTATGCTTCTATCCGTAAGTATTTAACAGAGGGTGCTTATACGGGGGCCACCCGTGCCGGAATTACCTTAACGCCGGATATTGTCAAAGCAGTAGCTCCTTTACTGGCGGCTCTCCCGGAGGATCCAGCACAACTCAAAGAAGTAGAACTAGGTAAATTTGCCAAGCGTCCCGGTTTATCTGTGATTGTACGTATCAGCGAATTTCGCGGTAGCAAAGGAATTGATTTTCGCCAATGGCAAGAAGATGCCGCCTATAAAGGATGGACCAAAAAAGGAATTCGCCTTCCGGCTCAGAAAATCAAAGAGATTAAGATGCTTTTTGCTCAATTGGCACAAGCCCTGCAAGATGGGTAAGTCAGTAAGCGCTATTGTATGAGAAATTATTCCTTCTCTTAACAGAAGTGCCGAAGGAATTTCACTTCAGTTTTGTTATAATATAGGTATGCAACTAGGATTTATAAAAGTAGCTGCGGCAGTTCCTCAAGTACGTGTTGGGGATTGCCAATACAATCTACAGCAAACTATTTCTTTACTGCATCGTGCAGCAAAGGCAGGTGCCGAGTTGGCTGTATTTCCGGAATTGGGGCTTACCGGATACACGTGCGCGGATTTGTTTCATCAAACCTTACTTTTAGACCAAGCTGAACAATCTCTGCAGCAATTACTTCAAAAGACTTCCCATTTATCGTTGGTAGCAGCGGTAGGAATGCCGATCCGCGTGGGGAGTGCTTTGTACAATGTCGCTGTTGTTTTTCAGAAAGGTAAGATTTTAGGGGTAGTTCCCAAAAGTTTTTTACCTAATTATGCCGAGTTCTATGAAAAACGTTGGTTTGATAGTGGCGTTGAAACGGAAGTCTCAGAAATTCAGTTAGCCGGTCAAACCGTTGCTTTTGGGACCAACTTGCTATTTCAATACGGACCGGCTGTGTTGGGCGTGGAACTTTGTGAAGATTTATGGGTGCCCATTCCTCCTTCTTCTAAAGCGGCATTGGCCGGAGCTAACATTATCTTAAACTTGTCAGCCAGTAATGAGTTGACCGGCAAGCATACTTATTTGGAACAATTAATTTTGCAACAATCCGCTCGTTGTTGTTGCGGATATGTATATGCTTCTGCGGGTATCGGAGAGTCTTCTACAGATTTAGTTTTTACCGGGAATGGTTTAATCGCTGAAAACGGCACGTGGCTGATGCGTACGACTCGTTTTGTGCCTAGTGAACAATTAGCTATTACGGAAATAGACGTGGAAAAATTACAATCGGAACGCCGTTTTCGAACTTCTTTTGCGCAAGAAAAGACGGATCAGTTCCGTATCATTAAAGCAATTGCTCCCGTTCACACAAAATTACAGCTTACACGTTCCGTAGAAGCACATCCTTTTGTGCCTGCCGACGATGTAAAATTAGCTCCGCGTTGCGAAGAAATTATCCAAATTCAAACGCATGGTTTAATGCAACGCTTGCGCCATACACATTGTCAACGGGTCGTATTAGGGATTTCCGGCGGATTAGATAGCACATTAGCGTTATTGGTAGCAGTACGGGCCTTTGATCAATTGGGATTGCCGCGCAAAGGCATTATAGGTGTTACCATGCCTTGTTTTGGCACAACAGACCGCACTTATTCTAATGCTATTTCCTTAATGAAAGCATTACAAATTACCCGTAAGGAAATTAATATTCGAGAGGCGGTTACACAACATCTAAAAGATTTAAAACATCCTCTGTCCTCACGAGATGTGACGTATGAGAATGCACAGGCGCGCGAACGTACGCAAGTATTAATGGATGTGGCAAATCAACAACAGGCCTTGGTAATAGGTACTGGGGATTTATCAGAATTAGCACTGGGTTGGGCTACGTATAATGGGGATCATATGAGCATGTATGGAGTCAATGCCAGCGTTCCCAAAACATTGGTGCGATATCTAGTGCAATATAGCGCAGATAGTACGAATATCGTTTCTCTAAAAAAGACTTTAATGGATGTTTTAGATACCCCCGTCAGCCCGGAGCTGTTACCGCCCAGCGGCAGAAATATTTCTCAGAAAACAGAAGATTTGGTGGGGTCTTATGAGTTACATGATTTCTTCTTGTATTACTTTTTGCGCTTTGGATTTTCTCCGGCCAAAATAGCCTTTTTAGCCCAGTATGCCTTCGGCAAAAAATATCAAAAAGCAATTATCAAGAAGTGGCTACTTGTTTTTATAAAACGTTTTTTTTCGCAACAATTTAAGCGTTCTTGTTTACCGGATGGCCCTAAAGTGGGATCGGTTAGTTTATCCCCTCGTGGAGATTGGCGCATGCCTTCAGATATGTCTGCCGCGTTATGGGTTGAAGAGACAGAGAAGTTGTAATTACTACTTGAAAATAATTGTTTTTTAAGTTAGACTTATTATATAGTCTATGTGTAGACTATAAACTAGGAGAAAACGTATGAAAAAAAATTTTTTATTTGTTTTGCTTTTTCTGGCTGCCGCAGTAGGTGCACAGGCCGATGCTTTGCGGTTTGTCACCACCCTCTCGCAACCGGTGGGTGTGTTTAAGAATGTAGAAGCGGTGGATGCAAATGCCACCTCTAACATTTATTCGGTGAACTTTTGCCGAGATACAGTGTCTAATAGCGGTGACATTTCTAGCAAAAAAGCGACTGTAGTTAACAATTTATCATTGATTCATTCTTCTTCTGTGTTATCAAGTACGGAGGGAGTGGATAACCTTGTGGTAAAATCTTTCCAATTAAAAGGAAACGATTTGAATATAGCCGTGATTCAAACAAGCACTCCATCTGTAAAGGCGAAATCTTTGCAAGCTAAGAATGTAACTCTTACCACTTCTTCGGACACTGACAAAGGTGTAAAGATTTGGGTAAAGGACACTATTCTGCAAAGAGCTTTTCCAAATAATAGTAGCCATAATATTTCGACGGTCGTGGCTTCTATGAATGCTAAAATGGAGATTCCGGGTGTAGCGGTTTATAGCGGTGGCCCTGAAACTACGAATTTAGCTAGCAATATGCGATGGAATTCAATCGCCTGCGCTACTAACGAAACCTCTTGCAATTCCACTGAGGCGAGTAAGACCCGCATCTTGTTTGGGGACAAAAACTAAACCTGCCATCTTTCAGTAAAAAACCTCTCAGCTTAACTGGGAGGTTTTTTACTGTTATACAATCGGGTAATTATTGATTTTTTTCCTTATCTTTCTTAAATAAACCGCCTATACTTTTTACAGTGTTCACAGCTGTGTTGACGGTGGAAGAAACGGCCTGTGTTCCTGTGTTGACTGCCGTCTTAGTAGCATTCTTGGCGGTGTGCACAGTGGAGCCGGCTACCTTGCCGGGGGTCTTATAATTGACAATTCCTTCCACAAGCGATACCGCCGTTTTGGTAATGTCTAACTTGCCGGAAGGATCGCTGGTTGTGCCACCGATTTTAATTACAATAGGTGTTTGCGAAGTTAACACGGTAGCCTTTACACGCATGTCTAAGGCATCGGTTTTAAAGTTAATATTCCCGGTGGCAGTCATATTGCTGATAGCGGAATTAAAGTGAGTTTCTTCTATATTCATCAGTCCGTTATTAAACTGATAAGTACCCGAACCGGAAGTGAATTTAATCTGGCCGGAATTCTCCGATGGCTGAAATAGATTAATACCGAGTTTGGAAGTCACTTTCTTGACTAATGTGAGCGGTAAAAGCAGAATTTTAACTATTCTGTTATCTTTTACAAAAGTCATTAAGTCATTGATTGTTCCTTCCTTCAAATCAAAAGATACGCTACCGTTTGCCTGCTTGAGTGAGGCACTGGCTTTAGTTAGGGCCACATTTAAGCTTGCACCTTTTGACGTGAAATAGGGCACGGCAATTTCTCCGATCGTAAGTGTGCCTTTTAGGTTAAACAAGGTTTCTGCAGTAGCACTTTGTGAAGAGGCAACAGCTTCAGCAGGAGTATCCGAAACATTTTGTTCCTCATCATTTCCGGATGCGGTAGAGAAAGTATCTAATTTGAGTTTAGACAAATTGGCTTGAAACAGAATATCCAACACACTTCCCAAATCTTTGTAGGTAAAAGAGAGAGAAAAAGGTTCTTGATTCAAATTACCGGTAATTTTAGGAGAAGTAATTTCTGTCAAAGAGGCCAATGTAATATTCCCGCTCATTTCTGAGACGGTGACCGGCGGATATTGTACGGCTGCTTTATCTAAAATGATCGTTCCATGCACATCTTGTTTGTCTTTCTTATCAGTGGCGGTCAGCTGACCAGTAATCTTGCCTTTCATGCCAAAACCGTCTAGTAAGTTTGTCATGGAAGCTAACTGAGTGAGGTTTAAATTTATATCATTTTGGATGTTGTAAGACGGAGTATCCCCCCCCCAACCGACCTTTCCGGCGGCGGATATGGAAGAGTCCGATACCGCCAATTTGGCCTGTGATAGCGTAAATAAGGAGTTATCCAAATCAGCTACGCCATCTGCCTCAAAGGAGATATTCGGTAATACGAAATGCGGTAACTCCGGTGCTAATTCTGCCAGAGGTGTGTTTGAAACGCCGGAAATTAACCCTTGTAAATTTACAGCGGGCTGATTAAAGTTTTTTACTCCGCCTTTCAAAGAAACCGTTATTGCCTTGTAATCGGTAGTTAAATTTTGCAAGGTAACGTACGCCTTGGCCCAATCTAAATTAGCCAAATCAAGGGTCCATTTACTTTTTATCGGGAAAGAAAGAGATCGTTGATTGTCTTGATAATTAGCGGTAAAATTTAGCTTGGTACTAAAAGGTTTAGCTAGATCCAGATCACTAATATCTAAATTAAAATCTTGTATGGTGACCTGAAAATCTTCCTGTTGATCTTGATAAGAGATAAGGCCTTTTTTGAGATAGATATGCTCCACCAATACCCCAAAGAATAGATCCGTATTCTCGGCTTCCCCTTTATCGGTAGACGGAGAAGATGTTTCCTGTGAGTTTAGTAGATCGTCAAAATTAAATGTTCCCTCTTTATTTTTTAATACATTTACCTCTATCCCTTTTAAACCGATGGTAGTAATATTAATTTGTTTCTTTAATAATGGCAGTAAAGCTACTTTTACGGTGACATTTTGAGCCTTAATAAAAGTCCCCTGTTCAAAGGTAGTACTCTCCGAAATAGCTAAATCTTTTAAGGTAATACCGATCAGATTAAATGATAAGTCCGTGAAAGTAACTTCACGTTTCAACGTGTTTTGTGCATACGTTTGTATTATAGACTTAACTTTTTCTTCAGGAAAGATGGCTTTTAACGTAAAAAACGCTGCCACCAATAATATAGCCGCCACGCCGGCCAAAATACCAACCCATTTCAGTAATTTTTTCATACCTCTTATTATACAAATTTGTCGTCAGGAGGTATGAAAATAACTATTTTTTATGTTCGTTGATATCGCCTATATCTATCACATTTTCTTTGGGAGCAGTTAGAGTAGAACGGTATTTATCCAAATCGCGACGTATTACTGCTAATACGAGTAAAATAAACGTCACGTCGTCTGTAATACCTAAAATTGGTAATACGTCTGGCAATAAATCGATCGGGCTCACGAAATAAAATATACAAAACAATACTAAAAAAAATGTTTTCCACGGCATAGGATAACGCCGTTGTAAAATAGCTTTGCTCATTGCAAAAAAGGTAAGAATATCTCTCATATCTTCATTTAATTGTTTTTAGGCAAGCTATGCAAGGCCCCCTCCACACATCGGAAGGCATAATCTCCTATACGTTCGAAATTATTGAGTATATCTCCGTATACTGTAATAGAAATTGCGGAAGGCATATATCCTTGTGAGATGCGCTGTGCTCGTATTTGACGTAGATTGCGGCGTAATTGGTTTAGCTCCTCTTCATCATGATTGGCTTGTTTCCACTGTTTATCTGTAACAGGAGAAGTAGCAAGTAAAGATAAGGTGAGGGCCGTTTGTTTCACAATGTCGCGTGTTTTTTGAGCCATTTGTTCTAAGTGTTTTTTATCTTGTGTGTCCAGTTGATTATGAAATTTATCAAAAAGAGAAGCAATTTTCTCCCCGCAATCGGCCATACTTTCTATACAGCCGGTTAAATCAAATAACCCAATGGTCTGTGAGACAGCATGTCGAGATAAATTTCCATGTGTCAATTGAGTTAGATAGGAATTAATTTGATGTTCTAAAGAGTCCGTATTTTGTTCGCATATCTGAATGTCGGAAATTAGACGTTCTAACATTTTGTCTTCTGTTGTTTTAAATAAATATACCAATTTTTCCGTCATGCGGCTTACCAATTCCATCATGCGTTGGCTTTCTTCACGGGCGGCTAACAAAGCCAGTTCCGGCGTTTGCATTAAGTGAGTATGCAAATAAACCAAAGTTCCTTCTTGTACTTGGTTTTCCCGTTTTGTTTTAGGAATTAAGTACATCGTTAAATTAGCCAGAGGACGTAGCAAAGGTAGCATAATAAGTGTATTGATAACATTAAATAAGGTGTGAAATGCAGAAATATGATACGGAAGAACACTGGTTAATACGGACGGTTCGCTTCCATAGGGGTTACCCGGCACTAGCCAATCCACTATATGGATGAAAGGAGAGAATAAAAGGCTGACCCAGACAACACCAAAGAAGTTAAATAAGAAATGCCCAATGGCAGCTCTTTTGGCATTATTGGAAG
>JAZNEO010000160.1:0-3005 GCA_045588685.1 Candidatus Avelusimicrobium sp.
GCCAATTTTTAATAGCGCCTTCGGTGGCTACTTCGGCCATCCCTTGCGGCAAGAGGAAATTGCGGGCATAACCGGTTTTCACTTCTACAATATCACCGTCCATGCCTAAATTTTTTACGTTTTCTCTTAAAATAACTTTCATTTCAAATTCTCCCTAAACACTTATTTCTTCGGCAACGAATACGGCAAGATGGCCAAATTGCGGTCGCGTTTAATTGCTTTAGTAATTTGGCGTTGGTGCTTGGCGCAGGTGCCGGTAATGCGGCGGGAGAGAATTTTCCCGCTGTCCATGGTGAAAGATTTGACGAATTGGAAATTTTTATAATCAATATTGTCAATTTTTTCCGCGCAAACCTTACATACTTTGCGGCGGCTTTCAAAGCGTTTTTTGGCAAACGGACGGGCCGGTCTTTCCGGTCTGGCAGCCGCGGCCGGAGCGGCAGCAGCGGCGGTAGTTTCTGTAGTTTTAATTTCTTCGGACATTTTACTTCCCTCTTATTTGTTTAAATTTAAAATGGTACATCATCTTCCATGACGGGTTGATCCACATCTACGGAAGGAACATCATCTTTGGCGGCCGGTTGGGCTGCGTAATCAGACGAACCGCCGGCGAGGTTGCTTTCCAAAATTTGCAACCGACGGCAGGTAATTTGCAAAGAACGGCGGGTTTGACCGGTGGTTTTATCGGTATATTCGCTGGTTGTCAAGCGCCCTTCTACGTACACCGGAGTCCCCTTTTTCAAGCGGTCCTTGGCACGTTCGGCAGCTTGGCCCCATACTACCACAGGCACATACACGGTATCATCTTTCCATTCATTGCTGGCTTGGTCTAAATAACGGCGGTTAACAGCCACGTCAAAGCGGCACACAGCCTGCCCTTTTTGGGTAAAGGCCACATTGGGGTCCCGCGTTAAGCGGCCAGCCACTAAGACTTGGTTCTGTTCCGGTAATTTAATTTGGCCTGCCATATACACGCCTTATTTGGCCACCGCGGCCGGTTTGGTTTTGACTTCAGTAGCCAACATGACCATGGAGCGCAACACTTGTTCATTGAGTTTCATGGTGTCTTCCCATACCTTTACAAATTCCGGCTGGGCTTTAAATTTCAAATAGAGGTAGAAGCCGTCCCGCACGTGATTTACTTCGTGGGTAAATTTTCTTCTGCCCAATTTTTCTTCACTGGTGACTTCGCCACCATGTTTGGCGACCAATTCTTTAGCATTGGTCACGAAAGTCGCTACTTCCGTGTCGGAAAGTTGCGGTTTTACAATAGTTACTGTTTCGTAGGTTCTCATAATTTTATACTTTTTCTTCTCTGATTTTTCAGACAAAAAACCTCACAAGGCCTTACTGCGCCTCGCGTGGGTTTTATCGAATCTCTTTTGGGCACTAACTCACCTGCGGCCCGGGCGATTCTTTCCTTGTAGATATTATAACAAATTTTGGGGGTTACGATGCAACTTATTTGCGCAGTAGGAAAATTTTGGCGGGCGAAGTGGCGCCCTTGATAAGGGACAACTTATTTTCAGGCAGGCCCAAATACGCCGCTAACGCAGTACGCACCGCGGCATTGGCTTGACCGCGCTCGGCAGGGGCTTTAACCCAGATTTCGAAAGTATCGGCAGATTTTTGGACTAATTTTTCCTTCTTTTCATCCGCATGTACTTTTACTTTAAGATAGGTTTCCATAGCGGTCATAAAACAGGTTTATTCCTTGGCACCCGCTGCTTTTAACAACCTGACTATATTGAAATGTTCGTTTTGGTGTGCCATTATTAAAGCTGTTGCACCTTCATTAGTCTTTACATTAACATAGGCTCCGGCCGACAGTAACATCTTAACTACTTCGGTATGTCCTTCTTGACTTGCAACTATTAAAGCCGTTGCCCCCTCTGTACTTATTGCATTCACATTGGCACCAGCTAACAATAGAATATTAACTACTTTTGCGTGTCCGTTTTGACTTGCAAGCATTAAAGCTGTCCAAGCGTCTTTATCTTTTGCATTCACACTAGCTCCAGCCGAGACCAACATATTAACTATTCCGGCATAGCCTTTTTCACTTGCCAGTATTAAAGCCGTCCAGCCTTTATCCGCTTTTACATTCACGTTTGCGCCCGCTGACAATAAAATCTTCGCTACTTTATCATGTCCGTTCTGACTTGCAACCATTAAAGCTGTCCAATCTTTGTTATCTACTGCATTGACGTTGGCTCCGGCTGACAGCAAAACCTTAACCACTTCAGTATGTCCGTTTTGGCTTGCCATTGTTAAAGCCGACCAACCTTTACTATTTTTTGCATTTACATTTGCTCCGGCTGACAGCAACATCCTTACTATTTCGACATGTCCGTTTATGCTTGCCTGACCCAAAGCGGTCTGCCCTCCTCTCATGCTTGTGTTCACATCAGCACCGGCAGATAGTAACATTTGAACTGCGTCAGTATATCCTTGTTCGCTTGCGCCTATTAATGCTGTCAAACCGCCTTCTTTATCTTTTGCGTTCACATTGGCTCCGGCCGATAGCAACATCTTCACTATTTCGGTATATCCCAAAGTACTTGCATACACCAAAGGCGTAAAATCTTTATTGTCTCTTTCATTGACATCCGCACCGTTTTCAATCAAGCGTTTCACCCCGTCCGTCTTTCCATTCTTAGCAGCCGCGATAAGCTCGCCAGGTCTAGGAGCCTCTTTTCGGGGCAATTTTTCAGCGACATTCTGTTGTTTATCCTGCGAATAGTTTTGTGGAGTAGGAGCCTGTTGTGAGACAGATGGAGTATCTTGCTGATAGATTTGCGGAGTGGGTGTCTTAGGCATAACGGATTGAGTCCTTTGCTGAGCGCTTTTGCGAAGTTGTTTTTCTTCAGGGGTCTCCTTAAGAAATTGATTATAAAACACCATCAGTAATACACAAGCAACACCTAGTAGCGTAAGATATATTTTCATATTTGCTCCCTTGCTAAAAAACGATTGTCTTATTCTACCAAAATTGGAGGATGATT
>JAZNEO010000161.1:0-4124 GCA_045588685.1 Candidatus Avelusimicrobium sp.
GCCTTTGGAGGTGAGCTGTGCCATCAGATTTCCGACAGCGCACCGTATTCTGCATACGGTTCCAAAAACAGATGAAATTGTAATTTACCGCGTTGGTGCGCGGGTACTTTTGCTCCTATACGACTCTCTTATTATAACAAAATACCCTGCTTCATAAGCAGGGTATTTTTTGCATATTGTTTTATTGATTGTTGGATTTATTATTAAGTTTTACAGATTATTGGGTACGCGTTAAACGGCGGTTTTCCAACATGTAGACTTCGTTTGCAAAGGTAGCGGCGTGCACGTCGTGCGTGACCATTAAGACGGTTAGACCCTGCTTAGCAAGGGTGGCAAAATCGGCAAATACTTGTTCTTTGCGGGCTGTATCTAAATTGCCGGTAGGTTCGTCGGCAAGCAACAGATCCGGTTTGTTGCATAAAGCCCGTGCAATAGCGGCACGTTGCTTTTCTCCGCCGCTTAAATCAGCCGGCATTTTGTGGCTAATGTTGCCAATACCAAATTGATCCAGTAATTTTTGCGCGCGGGCTGTTGCCTCCTTGCCGCGCATGAGCGCCGGTAAGGCCACGTTTTCCAGTAGCGTAAACTCTGGTAATAGACCGTCAAATTGAAAAACAAATCCCATTTTTTTCAGCCGCAAGGCAGAGCGTTTGCTTTCGCTTTTGATTTGGCTAATCTCTTTTCCTTCGAGGAAAATTTGGCCGGATGTGGGTCTGTCTAGCAGCCCAATTAAGTTAAGTAGCGTGCTTTTTCCGCTACCGCTGGGGCCCAACAAAACTACAAAATGTCCGCGCGGCACCGTCAGCTCCGCATTTTCCAATACGCAGAGGTTTTCTTGGCCTTGGCCGTAAATTTTAGTTAAGTTTTTAATTTCTACCAGTTCAGCCATAACGAATCGCATCCGTTGGATTGACGCGGGACGCTTTCACTGCCGGATACAGTCCCGCTGCAAAACATACCAAATAGCTACCGCCAATCACAGCTAAAATATCGGCCCATTGCATACGCACGGGGACCTTGGTTAAATAATAAATATCGCCGGGAAGTTCTACTATATTAAAAGTAGCAATAATCCAACACAATACTATAGCCAACACGACGCCCAGTACAATGCCGATCGTGGCGGTCATCATAGCTTCCCACATGAAAATACCGCGTATCATTTTGGGACTGGCACCTAACGAGCGCATAATGCCGATATCGCGCAATTTTTCCGTTCCCAGAAGAATAAGATTGGAGGCAATGTTTAATGAAGCTACGATGATAATTAAAAAGAGAATGATAAACATCACGGCTTTTTCCAATTTCAAGGCGGCATATAGAGTGCTGTTCATTTGTGCGAATGTGCGCACTGCGTAACCAAAGCCCACCGCCTCTTGAATGGTCGGGACCAATTTTTCGGCTTGATTCATGTCATTTAATTTAACAGCAATGCCCGTTATGCCTTGTTTAAGACCTAAAAAGTCACTCGCTTCAGATAGCGGTGCATAGGCAATGGTATTGTCAAATTCGTAATATCCCGTGCGTAAAAGTCCGCTGATGCGGAACTTTTTCATTTTCGGAAACATCCCCGCGCTTGTTGAGATAGATTGAGGGGAAATGAGCACCACGTTATCCCCGATTTCCGCATTGAGATTATCAGCCAGTTCCGTGCCCAATACCAGTGGGGCGGGTGCATCTTCTTCCCAATCTGTCGGTTGAAAGGCACCCTCCACTAAGGATTCGTTTAAGTTGTTAATTTTAGCTTCTTGCACCGGGTCTAAGCCACGGATTACTACGCCGACACTTTGTCCGTTTGCTGAGATAATCGCCTGTCCGTAAATGTTGGGAGCGGCCCCCGCTACTTCGGGCAAAGATTCTAATTGGCTGATTTTTTCCGGATAGACGTCCGCGTTCATGCGTCCGAAAATAAGAATGTGGCTTTGCGCGCCTATGATTTTTTCTTTAATATCGCTTTGAAAACCGTTCATCACAGATAAGGTGGTGATTAAGGCCGCCACGCCCACGCTCACGCCAGCCACGCCGATGAGCGTGGTAATCAGCGCAAACAAACCTTTGCGATGAAGCATGTAACGTAGGGCTACAAAACGCGGAAAAGATTTCATATGTATATTGTACTTAAAATTAGGCAAGAGTGCGAGGTAACCGACCGAGTTTGCAACAACGAGTCAAGGGATTTTAATAAGAAAAAGAAATGCCGAGGGACAGGATCGAACTGTCGACACCTGGTTTTTCAGACCAGTGCTCTACCACTGAGCTACCTCGGCATTACCTCTATATGATACTATATTTGCACGACACTTGCAAATACCCGCACGACTTCTTCCAATCCCGTGCGGTCTATCTCATCAAATCGGTTCAACACCGGCGAGTCTATGTCTAATACGCCCCATACTTTGCCATCTTGAAGTAGGGGGATTACTATTTCGCTTTGAGAGGCACTATCACAGGCAATATGTCCGGCAAATTGGTGTACGTCTGCTACCACCAACGTTTTGCGTTGCGCGGCCGCGGTGCCACATACTCCTTTGCCGAGGGGGATTTCCGTGCAGGCCACTTTGCCTTGGAAGGGTCCTAAACGCAAAATTTCCCCATCTAATACATAAAACCCGGCCCAATTAATATCTGGCAGTGTATGATAAAGTAACGCCGCCAAATTGGCCATATTGCTCATCCGCCCAAAACGTGGCTCCAGCAGGGCCTGGGCTTGTTTGTGTAGTAAAGCATACATTTCTGTTTTAGACATGAGCTTATTATAGCATTTAGCTATTGCACATCCTCCAAAAAAAGACATACAATTTAAAGAGACTTACGAACAAGGAGGCATAACGGTATGCCTAGAATTGAAGTAGATGCCAATCGCTGTAAAGCGTGTTATTTATGTGTCAACGCCTGCCCGAAAAAATGTTTGGGCAAATCTGACACCATTAGCAAAAAAGGCTATTTCCCCGCCGAGATGAAACACCCCGAAAATTGTATCGGATGCACGATGTGTTATATGATGTGCCCGGATATTGCGATTACGGTGATTAAAGAATAGTTTGAGGATTTTATGAGTCAAAAAACATTACGAAAAGGCAATGAAGCATTAGCGGAAGGCGCCATTCGCGCCGGAGCGCGCTTTTTTGCCGGGTATCCCATTACCCCACAAAATGAAGTGCCGGAATATATGGCCGCCTATATGGCCGATGCCGGCGGTGCTTTTGTACAGGCGGAAAGTGAAATTGCCGCCATTAATATGGTCTATGGTGCGGCCGCTACCGGTACGCGCAGTATGACCTCTTCTTCTTCTCCCGGCGTGAGTTTGAAGCAAGAGGGGATCACGTATTTGGCCAGTGCAGATTTACCTTGTTTAATTGTCAATGTAATGCGCGGCGGCCCGGGGCTAGGCAGTATCGGCGGTGCGCAGGGGGATTATTTCCAAGCTACGCGCGGCGGCGGAAACGGCGATTATCACGTGATTGTGCTGGCCCCGAACTCCGTGGAAGAACTGGGCAATTTCCCTAAATTAGCTTTTGATTTAGCTGAAAAATATCGTATGCCGTGTATGATTCTGGCCGACGGAATTTTAGGGCAAATGATGGAAAGCATGGCGTTTAATTTTGACCCGGTGGACCCCAACCAATTGGGTAAATTTGACTGGGCAGTGGACATTGAGAAAGGGGACCGTCCCAAAGCCAAAGTATTTTCTTACAAAGGCGATAATTTGATTGCCGACGTGACCGAGCGCGCCAAACGCTATGGGCTGATTGAAAAGACCGAAGCACGCTATGAAGAGCGCAACACCGAAGATTGCGACGTGTTACTCGTGGCGTACGGACTCTCTTCCCGTGCTTGTTTGGAAGCTGTCAATCACGCCAAAGAAGCCGGCCTGAAAGTCGGATTATTCCGCCCGATTACCTTATGGCCGTTCCCGTCAAAACGTTTGGCTGAACTGGCCGGAAAATGTAAAGCAATTGTGACCGTAGAGCAAAGCTTAGGCCAACTGGTACAAGATGTTAAACTTGCTGTTGGCGACAAAACGCCCGTTTATTTGAAAGCTTATCCTGCCGGCGGTCAGCCGGAAGGTGCGGCCATTTTAGAGGCGTGTAAGTCTGCTTTAACAGGTGGTACGGAAGGGCTGT
>JAZNEO010000162.1:0-1699 GCA_045588685.1 Candidatus Avelusimicrobium sp.
GTTGTGTTGGCCGCTGTTGATGCCGCCAAAAAAATCGCGGTAATCAAAGTAGTGCGCGAAATCACCGGTTTGGGCTTGAAAGAAGCTAAAGACTTGGTAGAAGGCGCTCCTAAAGCCGTGAAAGAAAACGTTGCCAAAGCCGAAGCTGAAGAACTCAAAAAGAAATTGACCGAAGCCGGCGGCACCGTCGAACTCAAATAGTCAACAACCTATTTCCCTGGCCCCTTATGGGGCCGGGGATTTGCGCTGTAACCCGCTTCTTTTGAAGCCAAGCCAGTGAATTTATTTTTGTACTATGCGTGCACAAAAATAAATTTATGTGGCTCAAACCAAGGCAGGAATAAACGCAATGATACAACAGAAAAATTTTGGCAAGATTTCTTCTAAATTACCACTTCCCGACTTGCTGGACATGCAAAAACAATCCTTCGTGGACTTTTTGCAAGAAGACGTCGCTCCTTCCAAACGGGAACTCAAAGGCTTGCAAGCCGCTTTCGAAGATGTTTTCCCTGTGGAAGCTCCCGATGGCAGCATGCGTCTGGAATTTTTGAAATATGAATTAGGCGCTCCGCGCTATGCCACTCCGGCAGAAGCGGCCGTGCGCGACAGCACATACTCCGCTCCGCTCAAAGCGATGTTGCGCTTGTATGTAAAAGGTAAAAACGGCAAAATGAAAGAAGCGTCTGATCAAGACGTCACTTTGTGCGATTTGCCCTTGATGACCGATGCCGGTTGCTTTGTGTTTAACGGAGCCGAACGGGTAGTGGTCAGCCAGATGCACCGCTCCCCCGGTATTATTTTCGAAGAAGACGAAGAGAAAAAACAATCCACACTGGGTAAGAAATTGTATGTAGCACGCATCATACCCTACCGCGGTGCTTGGGTAGAATTTTCCTTCGATTTGATGAACGCTTTGTGGGTGCGTATTGACCGCAAGAAAAAAGTGTTGGCTTCTACTTTTTTACGTGCTTGCGGACTGGAAACCAATGCGCAAATTATTCAAACTTTCTATAAATGCGAAGATGTAGCTATTAAACCGTCTGAAATTGACAATGTTATCGGTCGCTATGTGGCAGAAGATATTTATGATCCGACCACGGGTGAAGTAATTTGGAACTTGGATGAAAAAGCTACTATCCCGGTGGATGATAAATTATTTGCTATCTTGGTGGAGAAGAAAGTTAAAACGATTAAAGTCATTTCCGGTAAACCCCGTCAGGAAGACCCGGGTATTTTGGCCACCTTGGAACACCGCAAAGATTCTATCCGCACCGCCGCGGCCGCCCAAGAAGAAATTTACAAGAAAATGCGCGGACAAGATTTCGTCGTCAAAGAACAAGCCGAACATTATTTGGACAACTTGATTTTTGATAATATCCGCCGCTATGATTTAAGCTTTGTAGGCCGCTACAAAATCAACAAAAAATTTGCCAATATGTTTGAAGAACTGGGCAAATTGAAATTCAAAAAATTTGCGACTCCGTCTGACCGCCGCCGCACGTTAGCGCCGGAAGATGTGATTGTTACGGTCAAATATTTGCTGGCCTTAAACGCCGGTGAAGATGCTCAAAAAATGTATGGCAATGATTTTACTTTCAAAGTAGATGACATTGACCACTTGGGTAACCGCCGTGTGCGTGGTATCGGGGAACTCTTAGAAAACCAAATTCGTGTGGGTCTTTCTCAAATGGCCAAAACG
>JAZNEO010000163.1:0-8716 GCA_045588685.1 Candidatus Avelusimicrobium sp.
CTTTGGCCGCCTGCTCCAAATCCCGGTCCAAAGCCGCCTGTGTAAAACGGCCTTCCACAATTTGCGTCGCATTGACCGCAAAAACTTTGTTCAAAATTTCTATAATCGTGCCGGTCAGCGTTAAATTCGGCAAGGTGCGGGCCGTGGCTAAAATACCGGAATAGGTCTGCAAACGCTGAGACGAAGAGAAAATTAATTGTTCAAAACTTTCTTCCACGGTTGGAAATGCTTCCAAGGTGGTGGCGTAGGCCACTTGATTGTCCGCACGCGCACACCATTTAATAAAGGCCAACGCTGTCGTCTTATCCTTTCCGGCGCGGTTAATCATTAAATTCATCCCCGACAAATAGGCATGCGGTTCGGGGCCTGTGCGCGGCACCGGCACCGTTTGCACGGGTACTTCCCGCTGTCCTTCAAAACTCGATACCCCTTGTTTGCGCGACATAAGTAAACTGGCCTTACCGGTAAGCATGGTACCCAAACTGCCACGCTCGCGCAAAATGGGCATATAGTTTTTGAGTGCGAGCGTAATATAATCTTTGACTCCTTGCACAAAAGCCGGCGTATTAATTTGTGTATCTTTGAGATCTTCCGTTAATAAGTCAGCCCCGCGGCCCCAAATTTCCATCAGTGCACTGCGCGTAGAAAGTGAACCGCGCCAGTCGCTGTTTTGCATGGGATAATACCCTTCTGTTTGTTGAAATTTCTCTTGCAGACGCGCACAAATATCCAAAAGCCCTTCCCACGTGGCTAGTTCTTCCTCCGGATGAGAACTCACCTGACGCAAATGGTCGGTACGAAAATGCAAGGCGCTCATATCAAACCACCAAGGATACGAGTACATATCCTTTGTGCCCGGTTTATAACAATGCCCGCGTAATGGTGCTAAACACGGAGCCAAAGAAAGTTCCGGAGCTAGTTGCGACAAATTTTCCGCCACACCGGCGCGGCTTAGTAAAGCAGTCCAATAATGCGGAATTTGCACTACATCCGGCACCACTTCCTGAGCGGTGGGATATTTGAGCATGAAAATTTTTTTCCACAAAATATTGCGCGTAATAACCTGTACCGACAGCTCCGCCCCCGGATGCTCCTTACAGAAACGTTGGGCAAGTTGTTGGTAATCCGTTTTAGAACGTGAGCCGGTGTCCGGCATGACCCATAAAATCATTTATTCCCCCAGTTCTTTACTTTCAAATTTGGGTTAATTTGCACGGGCCATTTGGTTTGCAAAGCATGGTCCCCTGCATGCTCCAGTCGCCGCCATGCCGCCAGAGCAATCATGGCCGCATTGTCAGACGACATTTTCCGCGGGACAAAACGCACTTCTACCCCGCGTTCTTTGCCCGCTTCTTCCAACAATTGGCGCAGCAAACTGTTAGCGGCTACTCCGCCGCCTACTGCTATGTATTTTACTTTATATTTTTGAACAGCTAACATCGTTTTTTTAACTAAGGTCTCGCAAATAGCTTGCTCAAAACTGGCGCATACATCCGGCACGGAAACAGTTTGATGGTCCCGCAAATAATAACTGACAGAGGTTTTAATACCGCTAAACGAAAATTCCCACGTACCCGGCAAAAGCGGACGCGGAAAAGCAATGGCGTCGCGCCGGCCTTGCAAAGCTTGAGCCGACACCTGCGGCCCGCCCGGGTAAGGTAAGCCCAGTAATTTAGCTACTTTGTCAAACGCCTCTCCTGCGGCATCATCTCGCGTGCGTCCGAGTACTTTATATTTTCCGTACCCGGATACATACCATAGTTCCGTGTGCCCCCCTGATACAATAAGTGCAATTAACGGAAAGTTGAGAGGATGTTTCACCTCATTGTCTTCAAACTCACATGCAAATAAATGTCCCTCTAAATGGTTGACCCCTATCAAAGGTACTTGATAAAACTGGGCTAAAGTTTCCGCCGCTACACGCCCCACCATCAGCCCGCCGGGCAGTCCGGGGCCATGCGCAAATGCAATGGCATCGGGGCGGTGAGCACTTAATGCTTGCGTCACCACAGAAGCAATTTTAGCCGCGTGCGCCCGGCTTGCTAGCTCCGGCACTACTCCGTGATATTTTTTATGTTCTTCTATCTGGGAATAAATTACATTTGACAATAGCTTCTTGCCCCCGACTAGCAAAGCGGCCGAAGTTTCGTCACAAGTGCTTTCTATTCCCAAAATGGTGAAATCTTGTTTTAGCATACTTTCTTTTTATTTTTTGCCCTTACTCGTTTTTTCCTGCGCAACAACGGCGGCCTCTTGTTCCGCTTTTTCACGAGCGGCTTTCTCCAGTTCGGCCTTTTGAGCAATAATTTTATCTGTACCTTCCTTTAATACTTCCACTGCTTTCTCTAAAACCGGATCTTTTTCGGTTAATTTCAAAACCGGCATTTCTTTACCCGGAGTATACACCACCTGATTATACTGAGATAAAATTTTGACCTCTTGTTTAGGGTCCACTTTCACTTCCACATCGGGGAATATTCCCCCCTCTTCCGCTTTTTTCTTATCCCGATAATCCCGCTGAATGAGCCGCCCTTTGGGTGTGTAATATCTGGCAATGGTTAATTTTAAGGCCGCACCTCCGTCAAGAGGCATAACCTGCTGAACGCTGGCTTTGCCGAAACTGCGCTGCCCCACAATCACCGCCCGGTCATTATCCTGCAAGGCACCCGATACAATTTCACTGGCACTGGCAGAACCCTGATTGATCAGCACCACTAGCGGAATATCCGGATAAGCTGCTTTGGCATCTGTTTTATATTCTTGATAAAACTCCGGCTTACGGCCTTGCGTGTAGACAATCATCTGATTATCTCCCATAAACAACTTGGCCAAATCAGCCGCTCCGTTTAACAGTCCCCCCGGATTAAAGCGTAAATCTAATACGAGCCCTTGCATCCCCTGCTTAGATAGGTCTTGTAACGCTTTTTTTACTGCTTCTGTACTATGACCCGAAAAATCTACCAAATAAATGTAGCCAATTTGATCGGGTAACATACGATAATGCACCACTTCCGGTACGATTTTTTCACGTTTAAAATGAAAATCAGGCAAATTGACATACTCCCCTGTTTTTTCATCTTTCCGGCTCATGGTAATTTTTACTTTACTGCCTACCGGACCGCGCATGAGTTCCACCGCTTCATCCAAATTCATAGAGGTTACATCACGATCATCTACAAACAAAATACGGTCTCCGGGCATCACACCGGCTTTGAAGGCGGGCGTGTTAGGCATGGGACTAAGTACCGTAATAAATCCGTCCTGTTTTCCTAAGCGAATTCCCAAGCCGCCAAAATCTCCCCGTGTATCATTTTTCAATGTTTTATAATCTTTCGGCTCTAAATACTGAGAGAAATCGTCCAACTCTTCTACCAGTCCTTTGATAGCACCCGATACCAGTGTATCCGTATCGGTGGGTTCTACGTAATTTTCTTTTACATATTCCAATACGTTGACGAAGGTACGCAACTGTTTCAAGCCTCGGTCCACCGCTGCGTATGCATAAGGAAATAAAGTTCCTATAAAAAATATAACTGTAGCCCATGCTACCAGTTTTGTTTTATATGTTGAATTCATTTGTTTTCCTCCACAAATCTTTCTCACCTAAAGCGGCTTCAACCACTCTAACGGATCTACCGCCGTAGTACCTTGACGCGTTTCAAAATAAACAGCATACTGTCCTGTACCGGAACTTTGTTGCGTATCACGCCCCGCCGTCCCTAACACACCGCCACGGGTTAGCTTATCACCCACCGCGGCTTGAATAGTGTGTAAAAATCCGTAAATACTAAAGAACCCTTTTCCATGGTCTACAATGACCACATTGCCGTATGAGCGGAACGGTCCGGCATAAATCACATCGCCGGCCTCTACACATTTCACGTTCTCTCCGGCCCGCGCCGCAATTTTAATTCCGTCGCGGAAAATCCACGTATTTAAATCTTGCCGATATTCCTTGCCGAATTTACTTAACACTTTGCCTTGCACCGGCCACGGCAACGAATGTGGCGGCACATCAATTTTGGCAATTGAAGTTTGTTTTACCGGGGTCGTTTTAGAAGAAGCGGCTTCCGCCTTGGCTTTCTTCTTGGCAGCTTCTTTACGCTGCCGTTCAAAGCGGGCCAACAAATCATCCAGTGCCCGGGCCGATTTATTTAACTCGTTGATTTCATCACGAATTGCCTGTGCCTTCTTTTTGGTCAAAGTTAAATCTTGTTGTTTTTTTAAGAAATTCGTACTAATTACTTGTTGTTTCCGTTGAATCTGCGAACTTTCCGCCATCAATTGCTGGTTTCTCTTTTCAAAATCATAAATTTTTTGTTTCGCCGCTTTGTTTTCATCTTGCAATGAAACCGCAAAAGCGGCCTTATGCATCAGAGCCCGTTCTACAAACACTTCTTCTTCCAAATGCGTTCCGCCGGGGCACACAGCACACTGAGGGGCCAAGTAAAAATCACGGATTTCTTCCCCCAATACATAGCTCCACATAGGCATACTGCGCTCCAGTGCGGCTCGTTTTTCTTCGGTGGACAAAATAGTTTGCTCCACATAATTAATATCCGACTGCAGTTTATTTTTCTGCCGAATCGCCTCTGCTTTGCGGCTTTCCAATACTGAAATTTCTTTAGAAATGGCTTTTTCCTGTTCGCGATACTTTTTTAATTCTTCTTGTTTTTCTGCCGCCTGTTTTTTTAATCGTTCCAATTCTTGTTTATGCGCCGTCTCCCCGTCTAGTGCATACACTGCGGGGAGTAAACTAACGCCACATAAAAGAATCATTAGAACTTTTGCCATTTTCCGATTGTCCAACCCATCAAAGCACAAAACACCAGCAAAACTGCCTGCCTTTCCACAGAGGTAAAATGTTGTATTGCCGGCATCAACAGCCCGGTCGGATACACCAGCAAGGCAATCACTCCTAAAGAAAGAGCTCCAGCCAAAATTGCATATAATACATCCGCCGCTGTGCGAACTTTACCCCGCGACGGATATGCTTCTACTAAAAACATAAAAATCACAAATAATACAAGTACAAAAACAGCTGCCAGTTGCAAGGTGTGCAAACAGACACCGCTATAAAAAATCATATCCGCTTGCTCAGGTGAATATTTCACGGATAACTGCGGATATTCTGCCGCTATATTTTGCACAAACGGACGTATATTATTGATAGCCGGATGAGTCAACTGGAGCTCAAAATAGGCCGGCATTTGTTCTCGACCCAAAGCCACCAGCGCGGCTGTTAAACGTGGGTTTTTGGCCTGCAAAGCCGCTAGCCCGTCTTGCGGTGAAAACAAGCGTACGGCGGTAATATCTTCTTTTGCACTTAGGCTTTCCCCCAAAGTGGTTAAAGTGTCATTATCTACCGATGCAGATACCGTTAAGAGAACTTTAAAGTCTTGGAGTAAATTTTGGTGATACTGTTGCAGTTGCAACTGCATAAAGCTAATCACCTGCCCTAATAACGCTATTGCCAACACCAGCACAAATAGACGGCGGTGACTATGCGGTGCCGGAGCACGATTTTGTGTTTTAGGTGGTTCCTGTAAAAAATCTTCCATATATCTTCCTTACTTAGCTGTAAAACCAAGTGCTTGTTCAAATTTTCCTTTCAAATCTGTATTGTGGTACACGCCATGAAACAAATCAGCCCCGGGGCCATAAGCAACGCCCAACAACATACCCGACGAATGATTTTTAGTGGCCCATGTTAATCCCTGTGCCTGATTCATTTTCAAAATCAATTCATCGTACGACGGAATTTTCCCGTTCAATTTCAAATCTATCCCTGTGCCCATAGCTTGATTTACCATTTCTTGTAGTTTATCAGCGGTTTGCTGTTCAATGGGTAAGCTTTTAAACTCCGGATATACATAGTACAACAAGTGTTTATGAGCAAACAGATTTTGAAAATACGGATAATTAACGTAGTCCGTATTGCCGCCATAAAGCATTTCTCCTTGAGCAGTTTTATATCTTACAGTATCCTCATCCAAGTGACGGTAGTGAAATCCGGGCACGCCGGTCTCATGATCGGCATTAAGATAAACAAGCGTATCCGCTGTTTTTTTCGCAAAATTCCAAACAAAAGACAATGTTTCATCTAAATTAATCATTTCCCACAAAGTAGGGCCCATTTCATTATCATGCAAAGCCCAATCCACTTTACCGGCTTCCACCATTAAGACAAATCCTTTCTTATTCTGACTTAGAATTTCTATGGCCTTTTTCGTCATTTCCAGCAAAGTGGGTGTTTGCGGGTGTTCGTCCATATCTCCGTAAAAAGGCATCGCCTCATCGCTAAACAACCCTAGTACACGTCCTTCTTTTACGCTGGCCAAAGCGTTTTTATCGGTTACCACTGTCCAACCTTGCCGTGCAGCTTGTTGCAATAAATCTGTGTTCTCTTGTCGCTCAAAGTATTTTTTTCCGCCGCCCAAAATAATCTGGGCTTTGCTGGCTACCAATTGCCGCGCAATCTCATTCTTATTTTTACGACTACTCGTATGCGCCAAAAAGCCGGCCGGTGTGGCATCGGTCACATAGGCATCCGAAATAACCCCTACCGACTTGCCCTGTTTATAAGCCTCTTCTAAAATCGTTTCCAAGGGTTGGAGGCGATGGTCTAATCCGATATAATCCGGGCGGGCTAGTGCTCCGCAGGCCATCTGAGTGGCTGCACATGCTGAATCGGTAACTACCGTATCATAGGTGTTGTCAAAATACATACCCGTCACTGACTCATCAATAAACTTTTCTAGTGTAGAGCGTTGATCTGGGTAGCGGTCCAGTTGTGTATTACGCACGCCTTCCATAAACAAACCCATGGTACCCGGTCCCATACCATCGGCAATAATCCACACCGCATTTTTAGCCGGTTTGGTACATCCGACCATTACCAACAAACAGAGTATAATCGTAAGTCCTAATTTCTTCACGCGCTACACCGCCGTCTTTTTGTACAAATCCAAATAATCTTGGGCTGACTTATCCCAAGAATTATCTTTAAGCATTGCGTTTTTCACGAGCTTATTCCATGTTTTTTTATCGGCATAAACTTGCAAAGCTTTATCCAGTGTGGCCGTCAACGCCGCCTCACTGACACTGCCCAAGAAAAACCCTGTCGCCGCCGCATTGTCCGAGCCGTCTTTGTATCCGATAACCGTATCGGCCAGTCCCCCCACTTTGCTTACCAAAGGCAAGGTGCCATACTTCATGGCAATCAGTTGGGATAAACCGCACGGCTCAAATCGGGAAGGCATTAAAAACAAATCCGCTCCGGCATAAATTTGGTGAGCCAATTTTTCATCTAAACGCCCTACATAGGCTATATCCGACGGATATTGTTTGGCTAGGGTACTGTATTGTTTTTCAAGGCGAGCATCCCCGCACCCCAGCACCACAAATTGTACTTTGCTGTGATATTTATCGAGTAGCGGCAATGCCAGATCCAGTCCTTTCTGATAATCCAAGCGGGACACAATTCCCACCAACGGTTTTTTGGCATTTTCTTCCAAACCAACTGTTTGTTGGAGTTGTTGTTTGGAAAACGGTTTGTTTTGAGTAAAGCTGGCCGCATCATATCCCATGGGCAAAAACGGATCTACTTCCGGGTCCCACACATCTGTATCAATACCGTTAACAAGGCCGTAAAAATTTTTTCGGCGGGATTTTAATACTCCTTCCAACCCAAATCCCTTAGCAGGATCTGTCTGCACTTCTTTGGCATAAGTGGGGCTGACGGTGTTGAGATTATCGGCAAATACTAAACCGCTTTTTAAGAAACTAATACCGCCGTAATATTCAAATTTACTGGGTACAAAATCCACCGGATGAAATCCTGCTTTTTCAAAACTGCTGTATCCGTAATGCCCTTGGTAGGCCATATTGTGTACCGTAAACAAACTGCGGGTACGAGTGAAAAAGGCATCTAATTTGTACACGGTTTTCAAGTAAGCCGGGATTAAACCGGTTTGCCAATCATGACAATGAATAATATCGGGGCGGAAACCAATAAATTTACACCCTTCCAATACAGCTCGCGAGAAGAAAATAAACCGTTCGTCATTATCGCGGTATTCCCCTGTTTTAGTGTGATAATACTCGGGGCGATCAAAATATTTGCGATTTCCTACGAAGAATACCAATACTTTGCCCCAGTTCACATAAGAAAGTGACACTTGTTCAATCTTGCCGCCGATAGGAATCAGATAAGTACCCGGTACGACTTTCAGAGAAGAAATCTGCCGTATATTGCGGTAATGCGGCAAAAATAACAGTACCTTATTGCCTTTCCGGCCAGCTATTTGTTGGCTTAAAGCCCCTACTACATCAGCCAGTCCCCCTGTTTTACAAAATGGGACCGCTTCGCTTGCAGCTAATACGATATTCATATAGATTCCTCCTGTTGGTTTGTTTCGGATGTTACCGGTTCCGGTTGAGAAGATGATTGCGTTTCTGACGATACTGCTTCTGTTTGTTGTTTTGTAGTGGTATCAGCGGGTAAATCTTCAAACATATCTTTGGGCCGTCTGAAAAAAGCATCCGCCGCATCACCGGTGGTGTTTTCCGCAGTCAAAATAGCCGGCTCGGCTAGCGGCGGTAGTTTTTCATCAAACGGCAAATCTTCTTGCTTTTCCTGTAGTTGTTTAGCAGCAAACACTTGCAGGTCCGGCAGTTCTGAAATTTTATTGAGTCCAAACACACGCAAAAATTC
>JAZNEO010000164.1:0-5226 GCA_045588685.1 Candidatus Avelusimicrobium sp.
AAGTATTTCTAAAACATTGCAAAATGCATTGAAACTGGGCCGTATCGGTCATGCTTATTTATTTTATGGCCCGCGCGGTTGCGGTAAAACTACGACTGCACGTATTTTGGCAAAAGCCTTAAATTGCACCGGTCACGGACAGGATAAACCTACGGCAGCTCCGTGCGGAGAATGTCCGCAATGCCGGGAAATTGCACAAAGTGCCGATTTGGATGTCTTAGAACTAGACGCGGCCTCTAATACCCAAGTAGAAAAAGTGCGTGAAGCCATTATTGATACGGTAGCTTTGGCGGCTTCCCGGGATCGTTATAAAGTATTTATCTTAGATGAAGTACATATGCTCTCAGACAGTTCTTTCAATGCTTTACTCAAGACGATTGAAGAACCGCCCGCTCATGTAGTATTTATCTTAGCTACTACGGAAAAACATAAAGTTCCGGCCACGATTGTATCACGTTGCCAGACCTTTCGTTTCCGCCCTATTACGGCAGATGAAATTTCCAATCATCTAATGGATTTAGCAGAAGCGGAAGGGTTAGACTTGACGGAAAAAGCCGCGCGGTTACTAGCCAAAAATGCCGGTGGTGCTTTGCGTGACGGACTTACTTTATTGGACCGTGCAATTGCATATTCCGACGGTAAAATTGATGAAAAATTAGTTGGAGAAATGTTGGGGCTTACGCCGCAAGATTTGTTATCTCAGGCGCTTATGGCGTTGGTGCAAAAAGATACCGCCTCTTTACATGGCGTTTTTGAAACTCTGCGTGCGGAAGGCTTTGACGCAAATTCATTTCTGAAAGATATCAAAAATGCATTAGGTGATTTGTTTTATTTTTCCTTAAATCAAGGAGCTGCCCCCTTTGAAGGTGCCGAGAAAATTAAAGCGGTTGCTTCACCGGGGTTGTTGGCGGGGCTGTCGCGTAAAATTAACAAATTGGCAGAAGAAGTGAAATTTTCCGATAATGCGCTGGTCAGTGCAGAGGTAGGATTGTTCACGGTTATGGAAAGCTGTTTTGACGTGGAGGGATTTATCCGTCGTTTGGAAGCCTTGGAACGCGGCGAAGGGGGTGGTGCTTTGCCTCCGTCTTCCACGCCGATTAAATCCGCTGCGAAATCTGCTCCAATTTCTAAACCAACCGAACCTCGCGCTCAAGCAGTGGCAGACACCAAACCGGTTCGGAAAGAAACGGTTATAGTTGAAAACCGGAAAACGACTTCTGCCAAAACAGCGTCTCAAAACGCCGCAGCACCGGTTAATTGTACCGATGACCGTTCCTTGTGGGAGAACTTAGTGCAGGCGTTCAAACCCAGCGTGTTTGTCTATGACGCATTAACAAATTGCTCGGTCCATTTTGGTCCGGATCAATGGACCATTCACTTTGGTAAGGGAAAGGAATTTTATAAAGTGCCGGCTTCGACGAAATTGCCGGAGTTGGAAAAAATGGCCTATAAATTAAGCGGGCGGAATATTCGTTTCAGCATTACCGTAGCAGAACAAACTCTTCCAGTGGCTGACACAACAGTGAAAGAACAAACCCGTGCGGCAAATCAGGCCGCCGCGCAAACCGCTTCGACTGGTACTATTACTGCGGAAGAGCCTTTTGTGAAGGCGGATTTTTCAGCAGAGGTAGGGGCGATTTCCGATGAGAAAACCCCCGAGGAACTCAAAGACATTTTAGACATTATTGGCGGAGAAGTATTGGCATAATATGCAAAGTTTAGACCGATTAGTACGTGCGTTGCGTCGTCTGCCCGGGGTGGGGCCCCGTCAGGCAGAGCGTTTCTCTATGTATCTGTTGCGGGCTCCGCAAGGCGAAGTAGAAGAATTGGCCACCGCTATTTCGGATTTGAAACAGGGAGTAAAGTTGTGCCGTATTTGTCATGCTTATAGTGAAACAGATATTTGTCCGATCTGTTCTGACCCGGATCGCGACCATACGGCTGTATGTATTGTAGAAGATCCGCAAGATATTCAGTCGATTGAAAAAACAGGCGTATTTCAAGGTGTTTATCACGTATTGCATGGGGCAATTTCTCCTATGGAAGGGCGCGGCGCGGAACAGATTAAAGTCAAAGAACTGCTAGCCCGTGTGGAGCAAGCCGACCCTCCCATCCAAGAAGTGATTTTAGCGACCGATCCGGATGCCGAAGGAGAAACAACCGCATTGTATTTGGCGGATTTGTTGCGCGGCATGGTGGAGCGGGTTACGCGAATTGGGTACGGCGTTCCCTTGGGCGGCGATATAGATTACATGGATGAAATGACGCTTGGCTATTCCTTAAAAGGCCGCACCAAAATTTAATGTATGCATCCCAGCTACTACAAAAGACCTCTTTTGTTGTTGCTTCTCTTCTATATTGTGGGGTTATTTTGTTTTTATACCCCGCATCCCGGCCCGCGAGATATTTATCATCACATCGCTTCCGAGCCGGTTGTTGTAAGCGGAAAAATCATCGGTTTCCCTGCCGTTAAAAAGAAAAGTCAAAATGTAGTGATACAAGTTTCTTCTGTAAATGGGAAAAAGGCCGGCGGACGCATATATGCCCGCTTCGAAACAGCCGTTCCTGCGTGGCACGAAAGCGTGCTGTTAACCGGTAAATTACAGAAGCCTTATTCCATTGATTTATTGGGCAATTTTGATTGGGGACATTATTTAGCTACCCAACATATCTTTACGGAGATGAAGGTATCTTCCGTCAAAAGACTGCAAAAACCGGGTTGGTTTTTTAGAGCGGTAACTGCGGTAAGAAGTGATATTTTACATACATTTGAGGCACATTTTGACAGAGATTTGGCGGCCATTGCCGGCGGAGTTTTGCTAGGGGAAAAAGGCGAAATAGACGAACAGCTTTACACGGATTTTCAAGACAGCGGAGCTATCCATTTATTAGTTGCTTCCGGCGGCAATGTGGGTTTTGTGACCTTAGTGGTGTTTGCGTTTTGCGGTTTGTTCGGGCTGGGCCGGCGTAAGACGGTATTGTGCGCCCTGATAGTGGCAGGTCTGTATACACTGATTGCCGGAGCAGATGCCCCGCTTACCCGCGCCTACTTTATGACTTTATGTGCGGTAATCGGTTATTTTTTGCATCGTAACAGCGGCGTATTTCAAGGGCTTATTTTATCTTGTTTGGTGATTTTATTATGTAATCCGGCGGCCATTTTTGAGACGGGTTTTCAAATGTCCTTTTTGGCTACATTAGCCATTATTGTTTGTCTAAACATTTATGAATTGCCCTATCGTTGGCCGCGCTGGATAAAGTTTTTTGTACAGATTTTCTTGGCTACTTTGAGTACGCAACTTGTTTTGTTGCCGGTGTTTACCAATGTGTTTTATAAAGTGTCTTTCGTAGGACTTATTTCCAATATGATACTCGTTCCGCTTGCATCTTTATTGATGGCGGTAAGTTTTGCTTTTTATTTACTTTGTTGTTTGCATGTGGGATTTATTTTGCATGCGCTTACCGGCTGGCTGTTAACTGGGTTTGAATGGTTGGTGCAATTTTTTGCTTCGTGGCCGATGGCGTCTGTCCCCGCAGCAGCCTGGAAAACGGGCTGGATTATTTCTTACTACGCGGTTTTGTTTTTGCTATTTCATTTGCCACAGAAAACGTTTATACGGCGGGTCTATAAACCTTTGCTTTTGGTGGCAGTGTTAGCCCCTATCGTGCAAGGATTATTTTTTAATCCGCCTACGATATGGTTACTCAATGAATGGAACAATAATGCCATTCTATTTCGTGCCTCTAACGGGACTAGGATATTAATAGGGGCCGGTATTAAGGCTGATAAATTAGCGCGTGCGGTGCGCAAATCGGGCGGACGGAAAATAGATGCGTGGCTATTGTCTGAAAACAATGACAAACAAAAACAGAATGTGGAACAGTTGCAAGCATTGTTACCGGTGGGAGAAGTGAGGATCCCTTTTGAAAATACATGGCCCGAAGAGAAATTTTCTATAAAAAATATATCCGTGCAAACCCGGTGGGGACAGTTGCAAAACCGCCGTCATGAATTATGGATTAATAAAGGATACAGCGGAGAGAAAGATAATGTGTCTTACCAAATTACAACCGGCAAAAAGACTTTTTTGACGGCCGGAAACGAGCGGTTTATTGTGTACAAAGAGAAAATAATAGAAAATGAGCGAAATAGCACTGCAACAATAAAATTGTAATATAATGTAAGAACAAGATAACCCGTTGGAGCTAACTATGAACGAACAAGAAAAACAAATGCATAAAAAATTTTTACAGGAAGCAGTCAAATTAGCGCGTGAAAATGTAGCCACGGGGCGCGGCGGGCCGTTTGGTGCGGTCATTGTAAAGGACGGGCAGATTATTGCCCGCGGACAAAATCAGGTGCTCAGCAGCAAGGATCCTACCCGCCATGCCGAAGTGGATGCTATTCGCAATGCATGTGCGAAACTGAATCATTTTGAACTGAAAGATTGTATTGTTTATTCTTCGTGCGAACCTTGCCCGATGTGTTTGGGGGCCATTTATTGGGCGCGTCCCAAAGCCTTGTTCTTTGCGGCAGATCGCTATACGGCGGCCAAGCATGGCTTTGATGATGAATTTATTTATAAAGAAATTGTGCTACCCAATGAAAAACGCCATATTCCAACGGTATGTGTGCAACTAGATGACGCGGAAGAGCCGTTTGAAGCATGGACGAAAAAAGAAGACAAAGTGCAGTATTAAGGTTTGATGTTAGATTAAAACAGGCCGGCTTTTTAGAGCCGGCCTTTGTTTATGTCAGTTGATTAAAAACCACTCATGGTCCGAAGAAACTTTTCCGATGGAAGAACAAATGTCTTCTCCTCCATCGTCGTTCACATAGCAGGCAAAATGTCCCGCAAATTCTTCATCGAATTCATTAACTGGAAAATATACAATCATATAATTGTCTGTTTCGAATTTTGGAAAAGCTCGAAAAGACTCAACATATGAGCCGTATGAACCATTGCAGGAATAAGAGCTATAAGTCCAGTTTTTTGTTTCCGAAAGAACTGAAATATCGAGATTGTCCAGACCTCTGGCACAATCTCCTGTTTCAAGGATATGCCTGTTTGCTGCTTCGGTTAATGCACGTAAATTGGTCATTGCTTCCGTTAAGCGAGATTTCCGTACTGCCTTCTGATATTGCGGCAAGGCGAGGGCGGACAATATACCTATAATTAGCACGACCACCAGTAATTCAATCAGCGTAAACGCTTTTTTGTTGTT
>JAZNEO010000165.1:0-24689 GCA_045588685.1 Candidatus Avelusimicrobium sp.
ACCCCTTTTTCATCGCCGGAAGCGTGGATAATTTTTTCCAGCGCGCCTGCTTCGCTGGGATCAATAATTACATCAGCCCCCATTTGCTCGGCCAGTTTTTTGCGGAAGGCAGAGGTTTCGGTGGCAATCACTTTAGCGGCCCCGGCGGCTTTGGCTACGTTCGCGGCAAAGAGTCCCTGCGCCCCCATGCCGTTAACCAACACCACCTTGCCTACAATGTCGTTTTTGAGGGTAGCATAAACCGCATTTCCCAAGGGCTCCATTATCGAACCAATGTCTTTTAAACTCTCATCTCTATGTTTCCAGCCGCAACGCGCCGGAATGGCCGCGTACTCGGCAAATCCCCCTTGCCGGTCCAGCCCAATGGTTTGATTATGCGCGCATACATCCCGGTGATTGTGGCGGCATTCATAGCATTGTCCGCACCACACGTGCGACTCTATCGAAATAAAATCTCCTTTTTCAAATCCGTGTGCGTCCGGCCCCATATCTACCACGGTGCCGCACAATTCATGCCCGAAAATAAACGGAATAGGAATACGTTGCGGGGCCCAGCCAGTATAATTATACACCGGTAAATCACTGCCACAAATAGAAGTTTTGTAAATTTTAACTAATAGTTCGTCCCGACCGATTTTAGGAACATCTGTCTCGATATATGCGGCTCCTTTGGCGGGTTTTGTTTTGCAAAGCGCTTTCATGTAAGTGCCTCCCAGGTTGCTTCTTTTTTTATTCTACATTAATTTGGCCTTTTTGCAAGCATTCTTTATCTACTTAAAAATTTTCCGTACACAACTGCTAACCTATCCCCCCAAAAATGCTAAAATATATGGGAATATACAACTTGTGCGAGTAAGAATTTAGAAAAAGAGGTTTTAGTGATATGGAAAAATATTTATCTTCTACAACATTTCAACCGGCACGGCCTTCTGAGCCGCAACCGCAAGAAGCGCAACTTCCTACCGGTTACGGCACTACCGAAAGCTATTTACTTCCCAAAGATCCGGCTTGGATGTTTTTATTTTGGGAAATCACTCATGAAACATTTGACTATGTCCGCCAACAATATGGCCAAGACATCTTGAATCAATCCCGCACCGTCATTCGGTTGTACGATATTACCGGTGTGAATTACTTTGACGGCAATAATGCCAATACCTACTACGATATGCCAGTGGTATTTGATGCCAAAAGCTGGTATATACACGCCCCGCAAGCCGGCCGTAGCTATATTGCAGATTTAGGTTTTGTAACTCCGCAAGGGCAATTTATCCTGCTTACCCGCAGTAATGTAATTACGTTACCGCCGGGTAAGGTATCCGACATCATTGATGACCAATGGATGAGTGTAGAAGGAGATTTCATTAAATTATTAGAACTCTCCGGTGCGGCGCATATCGGCTTGGGTGCCAGCGAACGCATCCACGTGCTGGACCAACGATGGAGACTGACCGAACTGGCCGGAGCCGCACAAGCCCCCAGCTCTACCCGCTCTTCGTGGACTTCCTTTGCTTTGCATACCGCACCAGCCGTAGCAGAAGACGAAGATATTTGGCTCAAAGCGGACTGTGAAATTATCGTGTACGGCTCTGCCTCGCCCAATGCGTTTGTAACCATTAATGGAAAAGAAATCCAGTTAAAAGACGGCAAATTCTCCCTGCGCCAAGCATTACCTTCCGGCGCGGTGTTAGATTTGCCTATCAAAGCCACCAATAAAAAAGGTGACAAAATCCGCCAAGTGCACATCAAGGCCTTGCGCGAACAGGGGAAATAACTATGGGACAAGAAAAAGGATATTTAGCACTGGTTTTACATGCACATTTGCCGTTTATCAAACATCCGGAATATCCGGATTTTCTGGAAGAGGACTGGTTCTATGAAGCCATGGTAGAGACGTATCTGCCGCTACTGAATGTATTTGAAAATCTGACCGCTGAAGGGGTAGATTTCCGCTTGACCATGTCTGTTACGCCGCCTTTGTGCAACATGATGAGTGACCCGCTACTGATTGACCGGTTTTCACATTATTTAAATCAGCGGGTAGAACTTTCCGGCAAAGAAGTAGAACGCACCCGCGGTACGGAATTTGCCGGGGTGGCGCAGATGTATTATGACAAATTCCGCCGTCTCAAAGATTTGTTTGAAAATGTCTATCACCGCCATGTACTGGAAGGATTTAAAAAATTCCAAAACATGGGCAAATTGGAAATTATTACCTGCGGGGCTACGCATGGTTATTTACCCTTAATGGTACATAAAGAAAGTGTTAATGCCCAAGTGAAAATTGCCGCTAATGACTACCGCTTACGTTTTGGACGCAGTCCGCGTGGTATTTGGCTGGGCGAATGTGCTTATAACCCCGGAGATGATAAATTTTTGCGCGAGGAAGGCATCCGCTTTTTCTTTATGGAATCGCACGGCATTTTGCACGGGACTCCGCGCCCAAAATATGGCATTTACGCACCCGTGTATTGCCCGAAAACCGGCGTAGCCGCTTTTGCGCGCGATATGGAATCTGCCCAACAAGTATGGAGTGCCGATTCCGGTTATCCGGGCGATGCCCGCTACCGCGAATTTTACCGCGATTTAGGGTACGATTTGGACTATGATTATATTAAACCCTATCTGCACTCGGACGGAGTCCGCCGCAATATCGGCATGAAATATTGCAAGATTACCGGCAAAGTACCTCTTAACCAAAAAGCCCCGTATAACCCGGCCGAAGCACGTAGCGTAGCGGCGGAGCACGCGGGCAACTTTATGTTTAACCGCCAAAAACAAATTGAATATTTGGCTACCCTCATGGACCGCAAACCGCTGGTGGTATCTATGTATGATGCGGAGTTGTACGGGCACTGGTGGTATGAAGGAATTGATTTCTTGGAGTTCTTATTTAAGAAAATCTACTACGACCAAAAAGATATCAAGCTCATTACACCCATGGAATATTTAGAGATGTATCCGGTCAACCAAACAGTGCAACCTTCTATGTCCTCTTGGGGAGATAAGGGCTACCATGATGTATGGCTCAACGCCGGCAATGACTGGATTTACCGTCATTTAATTAAATCGGCCGAGCGGATGATTGACTTGGCTAACCGCTTCCCCAACGCAGACGGCCTACTCAAACGCACGTTAAACCAAATGGCGCGCGAACTGGTGCTAATGCAATCTTCGGACTGGGCGTTTTTGATGACGACCGGCACCGCCAAAGAATATTCCACCAAACGCACCAAAGACCATGTGCAACGTTTCAACGAACTCTACGAGCAAGTCAAGCATAACCGCATTGATGAAGCGTATGTATATGATTTGGAATGTAAAGACTCTATTTTCCAAGACATAGACTATCACGTGTATGCAACAGAAGCAAAAGATAAAGTCTTGGCCGAGTATAAATAATTGATTAAAACATTAAGCGAAATCCCCGCTTAAACGAGCGGGGATTTTTTATCAAAAATTTACAGATGAATAATCTATAAAGAATCACAAAAAGATTTTCCAACAGGACCAAATGAGCTACAAGTTTTTGTCCATCCATTATTATCGTTAAACGATTCATTAAATGAAAAACCATCTGGGATAGACCAATCATATGCAAACACAGTAATTGTTCCATCACTACCCGCATACCAATGCACGTTCCAACTTCCTATTTTTGTATCTGAGGGGAAACTGCCATTAGCACCTGACGAACAATCCATATCTGGTATGTTTATTTCAATAGGTAGTTGTGCTAATAAGGCACAACCACTAATTGGCGGTATTATTTTTCCCTGCTCCAAAATATAGGTTGTCAGAGATTTTTCTAATGCATTCACAATGGTTTTTACTTGCACTAATCTTGATTTCTGCACTGCACGCTGATATTGTGGCAAGGCAATGGCTGATAAAATGCCGATAATTAATACCACGACCAACAACTCAATGAGCGTAAAACCGCTCTGCTTTTTGTTCTTCATCTTATTTCTCCTTTTGCGCCGCACATAAAAAAAGCGGCGACTTTGTTAAGAGCTGTTAGAGGTGACTCTTATACAAATAATCGCCGCTTACCTGTCTCAAATTTGAAAACAGGTAAGACCAGACAATTATTTATTGACCTCTAACATGCTCGGGAAACACTTGTGTTTCCGTTGCTCGGTGCGGGCTGCTCCCGCACTTCAACAAATAATCCGAATTTTGTTTAACGTCTTACTACTTTTGCCAAAATCAAAACACCACTAATAATGTGTTTTTTCTAAATCTTCTTCCGGAAGTGGCTCAATTACTTTCAAGCGGTTCCAAAACTCTTCAATACTTTGGATACGTTCTTTTGGATCTTCCTTCAGCGCATCTGCCAATAAACTATCCACTTCCGGCGGAATGGCAGGCGCCAGTTTAGACGCCGGATAAATGCGTTTGGTGGCAATATCAAACCCCTTCACACTCCAAGGCACTTGCCCCACCAATGCCTCGTATAAACACAGCGCCAACGAATAAACATCAGATTGTTTGCGCATAAAGCCTTTTTGCTGTTCGGGTGCCATATAGGCAGGAGTGCCGGCCACCGTGCGCGCGCCGGTTTCGCCTTCCATAGATTTTTTAGCCACGCCGAAATCCATTACCTTGGCTGTCCCGTCTTCTTTAATCATAATGTTGCCCGGTTTCAAATCGCAGTGAATAATATCTTGCGAATGTGCGTAATGTAACCCGCGGCACACATAATCAAAAATCTTTTTCGCTTCCGAAAACGGCACTCTTCCGTCAATATCTAACCGCGTTTCCAAGGTCTGTCCATCCACATATTCAAACACTAAATACAAACTGCTTTCCGACTCTATTACCGTATAAATTTCTACAATGCACGGGTGGCGCAGTAACGCCACCATACGGGCTTCGGCTAAAAATTGCTCGCGGACGTAGGCGCTGCGTACCAGCTCCGGCCGCACCCGCTTAATGGCTACTTTACGTTTGAGCACCTTATCATAGGCCTCGTACACCTTTCCCATACCGCCTTCCCCAATTTGGCGCAAGAAATCGTATTGTTCTTTAACCTCTACTTCCTTGCGGCTAAATGCAGTCTTGGGTCCGCGGCGAAACACATCTTCGTAACGCAAATAGATGAAAATAGCAATCGCAGCCAGCACCGCCATAAAATAAATTAATAACCAAGAAGGAGACACGGCATTTTCTTGAGGGCGGGCAGCCGGTGTATTATTTCTAGCATTCACTTGCCCGTCTAAATCCTGTTTGACTTTTTGGGCCATAGAAGACTTCGGATTTAAACGCAAGGCTTTGTCCACATCCAACCGGCAACGTTCATAATTCTTAAGTGCCAAGTAGGCACGTGCCCGCAAAATATATGGCCGCGGATCCTGCGGAGCTACGGCAATAGCATTACCGGCGGCATAGACTACATCCTCGTATTTTTCCAGTCCGTCATAGGCAATAGCTAGCAATAAATAAAAACGTTTATCTAACAAGTTCTTGGCGGTTAACTCATTAATCCGGTTAATCGTTCCCTGAAAATCTTTTTCTTTTAGACGTTGATTAAGCGCAGCAATTTCCGCATCTCTGGCCGCCGCATCAAATAAAACAGGCTTCGACACCGTACCGGTGCTAATACGATCTGAAAAATTTCCGCCCACCATCAACGGGGCTGCACTCTGCCCCCCCGTAGCGGCCCAGGCACAGGTCACACCTAAAAAAAGACAAAAAATAAATAAAAATCTGCGTAGCATATTCATATTCTAGCACAAACGAGAGAAGTTGTAACAGCATTTTCTGCCTACCCAGCAAGAAACTAAATTACTATAATGTAAATATGAACACGCAGCCCATTGGCATTTTTGATTCCGGTTTAGGAGGTCTCACTATTTTGAAGGCCATTTGCCAAGTGCTCCCCAAAGAGAGACTCATTTACTTTGGAGACACTGTCAATATGCCTTACGGTTCTAAATCCAAAAAAGCCGTTACCCGCTACTCTTTAGACATTGCCCGTTTTTTAGAAAAGCAACAAGTGAAATTGATTATTATTGCTTGCAATACAGCCTCTGCTTTAGCCTTACCGGAACTGCAAAAACAAATTTCCGTGCCCATTATTGGCGTGATTGAACCGGGGGCCCAAGCCGCCGCCCACAAAACCCGCAACGGGAAAATAGCCGTCATCGCCACGGAAGCCACCGTGCAAAGTAAGGCCTATCCCAAAGCCTTAAAGCGGATTTCCTCAAAGTTGCACACCTCCCAGCAAGCCTGTCCTTTGTTTGCCTCGTTAATTGAAGAAGGGTGGGTTCATAAAACGGCCGGAGAGTATATTATTGCCGATTACTTAAAACCGGTTGCCAAGAGCGGTTGCGATACGGTTATTTTGGGATGCACCCACTATCCGGTAATTAAGCAAAAGATTGCCCGCTTTTTAGGCAAAAAAATTCAATTAGTAGATTCTGCCCAAGTATTAGCCCAAGAAGTGCAAAAACAGCTCACTAAAACAAACCATCTCAACACCACCGGACGGGGTAGCTTAAAAATTTATGCTAGTGATGACCCTGCCCGTTTCAAACGTCTAGCCAAATATATTCTAGGACGTGAACTCTCTCGTGTATGGCTGAAAAAACTCAATTAACGCTTTACACCGATCCCCGTTTAACCGCACTCGGTATTGTGCACGGCACCACGGACCGCGCATGGGGAAATATGCGTCTGTCTGATGCTGTGCAAAATTTATGGCAACATACCGGTCTGTCTTCCCAACGCATCCTACGTTTCAAACAAACCCATTCGGACCGTTTACTTATCATCCGCGGTACAGAAGATGCCCAAGCGGTTGTAGCCGCCCCACCGCCTGAAGCAGACGGATGGATTCTTTCCGCCGCTGAGTGGGGAGCGGCCATCATCACGGCCGATTGCGTGCCCCTTTTTGTATGGGATGAAGCGGCGGACGTCATAGGATTATCTCACTGCGGCTGGCGCGGGATAGCGGCACAACTCCCGGCCAAAACCGTTCGCCACTTACGACAACAAGGTGCCAAAGGCCGTTTGTCGGCATGGATAGGGCCGCACATACAAGCCTGTTGTTTTGAAGTACAAGAAGATGTAGCCCGGCAATTTCCGCAGGCTGTCTTACACAAAAACGGCAAGTTATTTGTGGACCTAAATCAAGCCATTAAACAACAGCTTATTTGCGAAGGTTTGAACCCGGCCGATATTGCTTTTTCTTCACATTGCACCTGCTGTGAACCGCAACACTTCTTTTCTTTCCGGCGCGATCATGTACCCGATGCTATGCTGTCTTTTGTCTATAAACCTACTTGCAAACAGCGTGCGGATTTTATTTAATAGAAACATGGAACATAAAGCAAAAATTCTCTTAGCCGATGACAGCCCTTCTATACGAGCCTTGGTGTCGGAAATTTTGGAAGAAGCCGGCTTTACGGTCATCACGGCCGAAGACGGCCAACAGGCCATTGAAAAAACCTATAAAGAAAATCCGGATTTATTAATTTTAGATTATGAAATGCCCTATAAAACAGGGTTTGAAGTGGTGAAAGAAGTACGCAGTCACACGGGATATTTACATACTCCTATTATTATCTTTACCGCTGTAACGGCAAAACAAACCAAATTAGAAGGTTTGGAATTGGATATTGACGATTATTTAACCAAACCCACCGATGCCGATGAGGTAGTGGCGCGGGTCAAATTACTGCTCAAACGCAATAAACAAAAAATGGACTGTAATCCGCTAACCCGTTTGCCGGGTAACCCTTCCATTCAAGCGCGGATTGAAAGCGAGATTTCTTCGGGTCACAAATTTGCTGTTTTATATTGTGACTTAAACAATTTTAAGGCTTACAATGACAAATATGGTTTTGCCGCCGGCGACAGAGTGCTCCTTTCCACCGCCCGCATCTTAACGACGGCCGCCACGGCTGATCCGCATTCGTTTGTGGGACATATCGGAGGAGATGATTTTATCATCGTGTGTGCACTAGAATATGCCGAAAAAATTGCCCAACAAATTGTAACGGATATCACGCATCTGGCGCCCAGCTTTTACAATGATACGGACCGCGGTCAAGGTTATATGCTTTCTGTCAACCGCAAAGGAGAAACCGAGAAATTCTCTTTCCTTTCCATCGGAATTGGCATTGTGCACAACTCACTCAAACCGCTTACCTCTTTTGCCCAAGTGAGCAATATCGGCACAGAGCTCAAGTGTTTAGCCAAACAACACGAGGGCAGTTACTACGCCATAGACAGACGCGCTTCTAATTAATAGAAAATCTGCTTTAAAACCCCCGCTCTAAACTACTGAGCGGGGGTTTTATTTATAAAGGTGGATATTGACTTTCTATTTCTTGCACCTGCTGCTCTACTACCGCACAACGACTCTCCGAACAGCGGTGTGCCGACGGACAAGAAACTCCCCCGCAACAACAAGAAGTATCATTATAAGTAACACCTTTACAACCGTAATTCTTATGTACTTCCTCTCCTGCGTAACAAACAGAATCATTACTAAAAGTAGTATTACTACCGCCACAGCCACCATAGAAATTATGGCTGATGCAAAGTGAATTATCAAAAGTAGTATTGTAACAACCCGCATTTTGAAAATAACTAGAAGAAATACAGACTGATCCATTTGTAAATTCTGATCCATCACATCCGTTTTGCCCGGCAACACACATAGCCCCATTATTAAAAGTAGAATCTTGGCAAGTCCGTGCTGGTCCTTTGCATATTCCTCCTTCGTTTACTTCTGAGTTACTGTATACTGGGTCAATCGGCCACCCACTTGATACCACATATCCGCAAACTTTTGTATTTTCATTATAAGGCATACCCAGTCCCACACATCTTTCGGCATTTGGTTTGTAGCATTTACCGGTTTTTTGTCCGAAAAAAAGGTCTACATTATCACACGTTGCTTTATCTACAGACTGGTCTAATAGATAACGTGTATAGCCTTCTTCCGCGTTTAATTCTTCTCCCATTAATAATTTCCCGCAAAGTCTGTTGGCACGCTCATCGCCTGTCTTGGCTTCACAATGCAGTTGCCCAGCAAACATCGGACTGTCATCTAAATAACTGGCAAGTCTTACATTGGCAAGCTTACTATTCGTAACGCGGATGACATTCGGGTCGGCGGTATTATTAGGCGTTACTAGGTTAAAGGTTAAATCTGCATTATTCATCGTAACGTCCAAATTAGCCATATTATCTGTATAAGCGCCATTGGTCATTTTAATGGCTTCTTCGGCATCTTTAATGGCTTTGGCTCCGGGGAGCATGGTGCTCCAATGGCTCTTATCCACTGCCCCTTGATACATAGGGATAGCAATCGCGGAAAGCACTCCGATAATCAGTACAACGACTAATAGTTCTACTAGTGTGAATGCTTGTTTGTTTTTTTGCATACTATTCTCCTTTTTTCTGCCTTTGGAAAATGTACACAAAAAACGGCTGCTATTTTTGAGTCAATCTCAGGTAACCCAAACACAACAGCCGTGGTTTGCTATCATCCGAAGATGATAGCAAACACTCGGCACTACATATCCAAGGGATCAGCTCGGATACGCAGTGCCTAAAACGACTGTTCTTGGACTGAGATTGACTTTGGCTTAGCCAAAGTACACCGTACTCTGCATACGGTTCCAAAAACAGATTCAAATTGTAACTACGGTTTCAGTATAGCAAATTTATTTTTTGAAAGAAAGCGCTTGCTGGCAGGCATCTTCCCAAGAGAAAACCGGCGCCGTTCCGGTGACGACTTTACTGGTAAATAATTCCACATTCGAAACCGCATGAATTACGGCATCTACAATGGTGCCTTTGTGAAATTCTTTTTCTACTACATCTAAGATACTTTCCGGATTGCACGGAGCCATAATCAGTTCTACCCCGCCTTGAATCATTTTCAAAGCGGCCGCCGCTTCATGTTTAATATGACTTTGAAACAGCGGAGCGCTAATCACGCACCCTTTGTAATTGAGACGTTTTTTAAGCAGTTCTTTAATGATTTTGTCCGACATCATGGCCCGGTTGGCCGGGTCTATATTACTAAACACCATGTCAGAAGGCATCACCGCATCGGCCCGGCGGAACATATGTTTGTAGGGCACAAATTCGGCCTCTTCCATTTGGACCAACGTTTTCAAAATTCCGTTAATACCCGGAAAATATTTAATGCAGTTAAGCACCCCGCCGTTAGCCGCGCCGGCTGTATGATCCCCGCATAAACGTGCTACCGTTACCGGATTTTCCCCAAACGCAGGGCTTTGATAACCAATATCCACCACCGGGCACAGTAGCCAATCAATCCCTACACTGCGGGCCATACGCGCCGTGACTAATCCTTTGCGATAGGTGGCCTCTGCATCGGCAGACTGTCCCAACCGCTCATTGGAAGGCAAAGCCGGAGCATCCGGTACCACTTCCGATAAATCTTCTTCAATGTCAGCACAAATGAGCAAATGGTCGTACGGAGAAACTTCCCGCATGGTATCAACAAAATGTTTGGTTTCGCGGGCGCTGCCACCGTATACGCAAAATCCCCCCACCCCGCGTTTAGCGGCTTCTTTAGCAGTTTCTATATCACTTTGACCAAACCAAAAACCGGGAAAAATAACACGGGCTGGATTCATATTTGCTCCTTATTTATTGCAAGATAGAAGGGAAAAGTGCTTCTTCCGTATCGGAAGCTTGTATGGGCTCATAAGAGGCCGGTTGCTCTTCCGGCTGTTCGATAACATCAGGGCTTAGTAGCGGTTTTTGCGGAATGAGGATCCACTGCAACAGTTCCGCAGATACCCACGCATCTAACAGTTCATGCCCCTTTTTATCATAGGCCGTGGCAAAGGTCACATTTCCCTCGCCACTATTTAAAAAAGCGACGTTACGCATCACGCTGGCTTCTAAAAACGTTTTTTTATCATCTGCCGCCGCCGCAATAAATACCGGCCCTTTGTACACACGCAAAGAAGGAATCGGCAGTACATCGCGGAAATTGGTAACTGGGGTTAATAAGGCCAGTCCGCCCAAAGACGGCCACAAGCTGGCCGCTTTGGCCGCCACATTGGCCCCCATCCCCACGCCCACCAACATCATGTCCTCTTCAGAAACGCCCTTGCCTTGCAAAAATTCAACCGCGGCATTTACATCCCGCGTCATTTTGTTATATTCGTTATCCACCCCTTCTTTGGCAAACGCGCGATATCCGCCTTTATTCACACTCGCACCATGTCCGCGCAAATCCAATGCCAAGTATCCGATTCCGCGCGCCACTAATTTGCCCGTAAACGTTTCAAAGGCGCGATGATCTTTTCCGATATCGTGTAGCAAAATAACTGTTTTGGGCTCTGTTTTAGACGGCACATACCAACCTGCCACTTTCCAGCCGTCTTGGGTAGTTAAAGTAACCGCTTGGGGGGAAGTTTGCGCCAATATTTCTCCGGCCAGCAAACATAACGCTATACAAAACCAGTATTTTTTCATGGTAAAATTTCTTCCGGTTTAAACCACAAGGCTATTTCACGTGCGGCATCCTCCGGCGTACCGGAAGCATGTACGGCATTTTGCATAACCTCATTTTTAATACATCCAAACTGCCCACGCAAGGTCCGCGGATCTGCTTTTTCCGGATTGGTAGCGCCTAAAGCGGCTCTTACCTTGGTAATGGCATTTTCTCCTCGTAACACAAAAGCATACAGGCGATGATCCGGCAGGTGATTATAATCGCCCATCATAAAACGAACCACTCCTTCCAAAAATGGAGAACCTGCTAAATTAGCATAATGTGCTTTCAATAATTCTTCGGTGGCACATACCGCTTTGGCGGCCACAATATCTAGGCCTAATGCTTCTAAGCGGGTCAGGATTACCCCGGTCAGCCGTTTTTCAATGGCATCGGGTTTAATTAAAATCAATGTTTGTTCCATATGCATATTATACCTAAAAATTTACGGAAGAACCCACCCTTCCTATGATATAATAGTATAAAGTGAGGTAATCTCTATGAGCGACAAATCTTCTCTTCGTTTTGGTGTCATTGGTGCCGGCAAAATCGGCACATTTCATACCCGTACATTGGCTAAGATGCCCGGTGTCACTTTAGTGGGCGTTTGCGACCCGGATTTAATGCGTGCCCAAAAATTGGCGTGGGAATATAATGCCACGCCTTATTCTAAAATGGAAGAATTAGTGCCGCAATTAGATGCCGTTATCGTAGCGGCCCCTACGCACTTGCATCATAAAATCGGCACGTATTGTCTAAAACAAGGGGTACATACGTTAGTGGAAAAACCGATTGCCGTTACGTTAGAGGAAGCCAGAGACTTAATTCAAACAGCCAAACTGCATGACCGCGTCCTACAAGTAGGACACGTGGAACGTTTTAACCCGGCAGTGGTGGAAGCTGTTAAGTATATAGAAAATCCGCAATTTATTACCATGAACCGCTTGGGGCCTTATGATGCCCGTATGTCTAATATCGGGGTGGTATTAGATTTAATGATTCACGATTTAGACTTGCTGTTAACGCTAGTAAATAGCGAAGTAATTAGCGTAGACGCCACCGGACTCAGTGTATTTTCCAAACATGAAGATATTGCCAATGTACGCATTCGCTTTGCTAATGGAGCACTAGCAGATTTGACCGCCAGCCGTGCCAGTTTTGAACGGGCGCGCTTTATGCATTTATTTCAACAAGATGCCTATATTTCCGTCGATTTTATGAACGCGCGCGTCAAACTCTACCGCAAAGAGAAACCGGAAATCAAATCTATGCAAGATTTAACAGTCGTTTATCCGCCTGTTCAAAAACAGCTCCCCATTACCGCTGAAATTTTACACTTTATAGACTGCATCAAAACGCATAAAACGCCAGCCCCCAGCGGAGAAAAGGGAAGCAAAGCATTAGAATTGGCCTTAAAAATTACCGACACCATTAACCGCTTTGATATTCCAAAAACGGGTCATGTGCACAGCTCAAAACCTATGCAAATGGTGCACGATGTAGCCAAAGCGGCCCAAATTATGTTTGACGAAACGTTCAGCCAGTTTAAACAGGATAAATAATATGCCCACTATTACTCCGATAACCAAACGTATTTTGTTGGTGGCCGGTGACATTTCCGGCGACTTACACGCCGCTTCTTTGATCAAAGAACTCAAAAAGGCAGATCCGTCCGTACAGATTACCGCTATTGGCGGCCCGCGCATACAAGAGCAAGCAGATACCTTTTTATTTGACCTAGCTTCCCAAGGGGCCAGCGGCTTTGTGGAACCGCTCAAAAAAATGCCGTTATGGATTAAGTTACTTAAACTCATCCGGCAATATATGGAAACCCAAAATCCTTCGGCGGTAATTGTGGTAGATTTTTACGGGTTTAATCACCAAGTGCTGGAAATGGCTTCCCGCCGCAATATTCCGGCATATTATTATGTAACGCCGCAAGTGTGGGCCAGCCGCCAATATCGGGCCAAAAAATTGGCCGCTTTGACGAAAAAAATGTTTGTGATTTATCCCTTTGAACCGGAATTTCACAAACAGTTTGGCGGCCATGCGGTGTTTTTAGGAAATCCTTTACTGGATATTATGCCTAATCCATCAGAACCGGCCGCCTCTGTGCAAGAAAACCCCAAAACCAAAGCTTGGAAACTAGGTATCTTGCCGGGTAGCCGCCGCGGAGAAATTACCCGTTTATTGCCGGTATTTTACCAGACCTTCAAACAAGTACTTAAGGAATTTCCTTACACGCAGGCCTATTTATTTGCCCTGCCGGATGCCAATGAGGCAGACTTATTGGCTTTACTAGGTGAAGCACCGCATCCCAATTTTAAAATCGTCAAAGACAAGAATTATCAGATCCGCAGCCAAATGGATTTTATCTTAGCTTGTTCCGGCACGGCTACGTTAGAAAATGCTTTGCTGGGGGTACCCATGGTAGTAGCTTACAAACTATTCTGGCCCACTTACCAAATTGCTAAAGCTATTATTAAAGTGCCATATATTTCCCTAGTCAATTTACTAGCTCAAAAACCGCTCGTGAAAGAATTAATACAACACGAAGCAAATCCAAAAGCGTTAGCCGCAGAAACAATGGCCATGTTTCAAAACCCAGCCAAATTGGCGGCGCAACGCGAAGCGCTGTTGCGCCTACGCTCCTCTTTAGGCAAGAAAGGAGTAGCTCAGCGCGCCGCTAAGGAAATTTTAGCTGATATTACCAAACAATAATTATGCCCCTTCCCCTTGATGAACTGATACGCCAATTCAAAGCATATAATCCCAACGCCGATACTACAATGTTGGAGAAGGCATATCGGTTTGCCCAAGAAAAACATAAAGACCAAAAGCGGGAAACCGGCGAACCCTATTTTAACCATTGTACGGCCGTGGCGCAAATTCTTTTAGACTTTAAGATGGATGAGGAAACTATTTGTGCCGGCTTGTTGCACGATACCGTAGAAGATACGGGCGTTACCTCTGAGGAAATCAAGCGCGAGTTTAACAAAGATGTGGCTCATATCGTACAAGGGGTCACCAAAATCAGTGATTTAAAATTTTCTTCTACAGATGAAGAAACGGTGGAAAACTGGCGCAAAATGCTTATCGCCGTGGCCGAAGATGTACGCGTTATTTTAGTCAAACTAGCCGACCGCACGCACAACATGCGCACCATGGATGTAATGCCGCCCGAAAAGCAAAAATTCAAATCTTATGAAACCATTACGCTTTATGCGCCCTTGGCCCAGCGCTTAGGAATGTTTACCATTAAAACAGAGTTGGAAGATTTGGCTTTTAAGTATTTGCATCCGGAAGAATTTAAAGATTTAGTGGCACAAGTGGAAAAACGCACCGCAGACCGCGCCGCCGCACTCAATGAATTTAAACGTTTATTGGAGCCGGCTCTGCAGGAAGAAGGGTTGAAATACCGGCTACTTTCTCGCGCCAAAAACTATTATTCCATTTACCGCAAAATGCAGAAACAACATCTGACCTTCGCCGAAATTCAGGATTCTTTGGGTGTGCGTATCATTACACAAAATGTGTCAGATTGTTATAAGGCACTAGGTATTGTACACTCCCGTTTTAAACCGCTAGCCGGCACTTTTACAGACTATATTGCCACTCCTAAAGCCAATATGTACCAAAGCATTCACACCACGGTACTGGTACCGACCGGAGATATTGTAGAAATCCAAATCCGCACCGAAGAAATCCACCGCACATGCGAATATGGTATTGCGGCACATTGGCGGTATAAATTGGGCGGCAAAAAAGACAAAAACTTTGACGAAAAAATTAACTGGATCCGCCAATGGATTGAATGGCAGCGCGACTTAACCGCCCCGCGTGAATTTTTAGAGGGTTTTCAGACAGATATTAACCTACAACAGGTATTCGTGTTCACTCCGCAAGCAGACGTAAAGTCTTTGCCGGACGGGTCCACCCCTATTGATTTTGCCTATGCCATTCATACAGACATTGGAGACCATTATATGGGGGCCAAAGTCAATAACCGCATGGTCAATATGAACTATGTTTTTAAAACCGGCGACGTGTGTGAAATTATCACCAAAAAAAATGCCCAGCCCAAACGAGATTGGCTAGAGCATGCCAAAACGGCAAATGCCCGGAGTCGTATCAAACGCTACTTGCGTACGCACGGAGAGGAAATATGAGACCGCTCTGCCCCAGCTGCCGCCAAGCAATCGATGAAACCGATTGTTACTGCCGCTATTGCGGGCATACCCTGCAACCGCGTATGGGGTTTTGGTACAGTCACGGGGGCATTTTGTTAGTTACTTTACTGGCGGGTCCTTTATCGCTAATTTTCGTTTGGATGTCACGCAAAATTTCCACCCCTGCCAAATGGATATGGACTGCCGGTATTTTAGCTACGTCCTTTTATTTCTGCTATAGTTTGTACAAAACTATCCTCATGTTGCAAAGCGCTTTTTCCGCTACTTTCTAAAACTTTTCTCCCGCAACCGCCTCATTATTTGGTAAAATATGGGGTATACTTTTTTTGATTAAGTGAGGATGAACATAAGATGACAGATGAAGAAGTAAAACATAACGTGACCAAACATGGCCAACCTAAAGGCTTATATATGCTCTTTATGGTGGAAATGTGGGAACGTTTTAACTACTACGGTATGCGTGCGTTGCTGGCGCTCTTTATGGTCAGTGCCGTCATTGGTTTTACCAAAGAAAGATCCAGCCAAATTTATGGCATGTTTACGGCCTTGGTATATTTGACCCCGGTATTGGGTGGTTATATTGCAGACCGCTATATTGGTAAACGCCATTCCATTACCATTGGCGCTATTTTAATGGCAACCGGTCAATTCACACTGGCTGCTTATGAAATTATCCCGCCGGTAGCCGCCTTATTGACTGGTTTAACCCTGATCATTATCGGAAACGGGTTCTTTAAACCCAATATTTCCTCTATTGTAGGCGAACTCTATGAACCCAATGATGTGCGCCGCGATGGTGGTTTTACCATTTTCTATATGGGTATTAACATCGGAGCCTTCTTTGCTCCGTTTGTGTGCGGATACTTGGGCGAGCCGACAAAAGGTATGGATGCTGTCTTAGCCGCGGCCAAATGGAAATATGGTTTTATGGCTGCCGGTACCGGTATGTTAATTGGTTTAATTTGGTATTTAGTATCCCAAAATAAATATTTGGGCCATATCGGTTTGTTGCCCGTAAGCAAAAAAGGCCGCGAAGACGACCCCGAAGAACAAGCCAAAGCAGAAGCCGCCAAAAAACCCTTAACCCAAGAAGAATGGGACAAAATCAAAGCAATTTGTACCTTTACATTCTTTGCGGTGTTCTTCTTTGCCTTCTTTGAACAAGCAGGCACTTCTTTAAACTTCTTTGCAGACGGAGCCACCAATTTGACTCCGGTCCTGCCGTTCATCGGACAAATCACTTTGAAAGCCTCATACTTCCAGGCTGTCAACCCGATTTGTGTGGTGTTGTTTGCCCCGTTATTTGCCAAAATGTGGATTAAACTGGGTGATAAAGACCCCTCTATTCCGACCAAATTCGGCTGGGGTTTATTCTTACAGGGCTTATCCTTCGCGGTGATTGCGGTAGGAGCGGCTGTGTATCAATCCAGCGGTCCGGTCAGTGCTTTATGGCTGATCTTTATGTACATGCTGTGCACGATGGGTGAGCTGTGCTTGTCCCCGGTCGGGTTGTCTATGGTTACCAAATTGTCCCCGTTGAAATTTATGTCTTTATTCATGGGTATTTGGTTAGCCTCTTCGTTCTTTGGCAACCTGCTGGCCGGATGGTTAGCCAGCCACTACGAATCTTGGAGCTTGACCACCTTATTCTCCGTGCCGGCCATTGGTTCAATGGCGTTCGGTGTAATTATGTGGGTCATGACCAAGAAAATCAAATACTGGATGCACGGTGTAAAGTAATCTTCTCAACGTAAAAATAGCCCTCAATTTGAGTTGAGGGCTATTTTTTTAGATACAAATAAATCCTCTTTCTATTATATCCCAATAAATTTATCCTTTTCTATTTTCAGCATATCTCAGCTGCAAATATAATTTCCTCTTTCAAAACTCGTCTTTTTATGATACTATCTATTATAGGCCGTTGTAGGACAACGGAAACTATTTTATTTTACGAGGATTTATATGAAAAGAACACCCATTATTGCCGGAAACTGGAAAATGCACAATACCTTGGCAGAATCTGCCGCGTTAATCGAAGCCTTAAAAAAAGCAGGTAACAAAAATAATGCTGAAATCATTGTAGCCCCCTCTTTTACGTCGCTGGCCAAAGTGGCCGAACTGGCCAAAGGCTCCCACTTACAAGTATCCGCCCAAGACGTACATTGGGAAGATAAAGGCGCTTTTACCAGTGCCGTTTCCCCCGTGCAAGCTAAAGATGCCGGCGCCACTCACACTATTTTAGGCCATAGCGAACGCCGCAGCGTGTTCGGAGATACCGACGAAATTTTGAACAAAAAAGTAGCCGCCGCTTTGCGCCATGAGCTCACCATTATTTTCTGCGTAGGCGAAACTTTAGAAGAACGCGAGGCTGGCAAAACCTTGGACATTATCAACGGACAAATTGAAAACGGCTTAAAGGGTTTTACCGCCGAACAATTAAAAGGTTTAATCATTGCTTATGAACCTGTATGGGCCATCGGCACCGGCAAAACCGCTACGCCGGAGCAAGCGCAAGAAGTACATGCCGCTATCCGCGCCACGTTAGCCAAAGCCTACGGCGAAGATTTTGCACAAGCTACCCGCATCTTGTACGGCGGCAGTGTCAAAGACAGCAACGTAGATGAAATTATGGCTAAACCGGATGTGGACGGCGCTTTAGTGGGCGGACAATCTTTAATCGCGGAAAAATTTGCCCGTATCATTAACTTTAACTAGGAGTTATTTATGAACTTGGCCAAATACATTGATCACACCCTTTTAAAACCGCAAGCCTCTCAGGCCGATATTGAAAAAATCTGCCAAGAGGCGTGCCAATACGGCTTTTTCAGCGTTTGCGTCAACCCGTATTGGGTACCGTTTTGTAAAAAACAACTAGCCGGAAGCGACGTAAAAGTATGCACGGTCATTGGTTTCCCGTTGGGAGCTACTCCAACGGAAGTCAAAGTATTTGAAGCCAAAAAAGCCTTAGCCGACGGAGCCGATGAACTAGACATGGTGGTCAATTTGGGCGCGATTAAAAGTGCCGATTGGGACTATGTGCTCTCCGATATCAAAGCCGTCCGCCAAGCCGGGGAAAATTTTACCCTAAAAGTAATTATTGAAACCTCAGTACTTACCGACGAAGAAAAGGTAAAAGTTTGCCAATTGGCCGACCAAGCCGGCGCCGATTTTGTCAAAACTTCCACCGGTTTTACCGGTGGCGGTGCCACGGCCGCAGATGTGGCTTTAATGAAAAAATCCGTCCGGGAAGGCGTGCAAGTAAAAGCCTCCGGCGGGGTGCGTACACGGGAAGATTTTGATGCCATGGTAGCGGCCGGAGCCACCCGTATCGGAGCCAGTGCCGGCGTAAAGATTATCGAGGGAAAATGATTACAGAGTGGGATATTGTTTCTAATTTAAATCCTTCCAGTTCCTCTATTCAATACACTTTGTTAATAGACGGGACGGAGCAGGATGCGCGGCTTATTGCCAAAAAATTAGAAGGCTATGTCCAACCGCCGCAACCGGCTTTAGCTCCGTTTGTATACCGGTTTGATTTGCCGGCAGATTTAGATGAAGATACTTTAGAAAAGCTCCGCGTAGCTGTACGGGAAGGCGTAGAACAGGCCAAAAAAGTAAATGAATTTGTGCCGGGCGGATCCTTAGGTAATCCGCTATTTAATGCGCAAGCTGCTCAAGAGGATAAAAATTTTCCTACGTTTATCACCTTAGATCCCTCTGAAAGTTTCTTTGAAGCGAAACAAACAAACACCGTTGATATCCCTTTACCGCAAGAGGTCGAATCAGAATCCATAGCGGAAACAGAACCGGAACCGGAATCAAAATCGGAAGTCGAAACTCTGCCTACACAGGAGGAGGAGCTTTCTTCTCCGGAAAAAATAGATGTACAAGTACAATCTGTGCAAGCAGAAGAATTATCGGATCAGTTTGTAGCAGAAAATGCACAAGTTCCACCGGATTTACCTGAACCCGAACCCGTAAAAGAAACAGGATCTTCTGATCCGGATGCGCAACAGCCTTTGGACGATATTTTGCTGGCAGAAACAAAATACGATATGTTCGTAGACCTAGAGCAACTGGATAAACAGGCTGCCGCCAAGAAATCCTCTTCTCAAGAAAAGACTTCTACTGATGTGCAAGAAGATGCTTTTAACATATTTGACCAAAAAATCAAAGACCAAACCGCTTTCATTGACTTAGCCGATATTACGGGAATTACCGAACGCATTACACAGAAAGACTTGGAGTTTGTCAAACACGCCACGCTACCGCCGAGCTCTGCTCCTTCGGCACCGGCACCAGATGCGCCCGACGGAGATACCGAAGAAGTATTAGACCCTTTTGAACAGTTATTAGCAGCTGCTTCGGCACCTAAACAGCCAGAGCCTGCCGCAGAACAAGCAGAAAAACCTCAAACTATCGAGCCGCAAAAACCGCAGCCGGATCCCGAATCTGCTGCCGTTGTGCCGGCACCTGCTATGGAGGAAAAAATGAATACAGAAAACTCAGGGGAAAAGAAAACTTTTATACACTTAAAACACAAAGCACCGCAAGCACCGGCGGCTCCTAAACCGCCAATGCCCCCAAAACCTAAAGCCCCCGCGGAACCGACAGCTCCGGCACATCCTGCACCGGCCGCCTCCATGCGTCCGGCTAGACGTCGTTCGACTCCAGCTGCCACATTTTTGGAAAAAACTCACACCATTGACCATTCCATTCAGATTCCTTTGACGGAACTGAATCAAAACAATTGGTCTTTGGAAGTGCCTTTAGTTCCCACGTATACCTTGGAAAACATGACCATTTCCATTAACCGTTTTGCCCACGCTACAGCTATTTCCGTCATTGACAATCCGGGCAAAATGTATAACCCTCTGGTTTTACATGGCGCCAGTGGTACGGGCAAAACCCATTTCCTGCATGCAATCGGGTATGCATTGTCGAAAAAATTGGGTCAGGAAAATGTATTTATCACCAATGGCGTGCGTTTATCCCGCGGCATACAACGCTATATTACGGAAGGTAATTTGCAAGAATTTGAGAGTTTTACCTCCAAAATGAAAGCCTTGCTCATTGATGATATTCACTTGATTTCAGTCAATGAACAAAATCGGGCGCATCTATCCAAACTACTGCATGACTTTCGTGACCAAAACAAACAAATCGTCATCACTTCCAAATATCCGCCGGAAAATTTGGCCAAATTGGAAGAGTTGCTAGATTTCAAGTTGGATTCCGGTTGGATTTCCGAGTTAAAACACGCATCCGGACCGGCCCGTTCGCGCATCATTCAGAAAATGCTAGTTAATAATGGAATTAACATTTCTAACGACGATGCCAACCGCTTTTTTGGGCACCCCAATATATCTTTGGGGGCCGTAGCCCGCAGTATCCGGCGCGTACGAGTACTGGAAAAGTTGATTTTCCCGAATCAAGAAGCTTCTGCTCAATCAGCGCTTTCTATCTTTGACCAATTATTGGCCACCAAAGGAGAGGATCAAACCAGTTTGATTTCCCAAAAGTCCGTCAACGATATCCATTCCATCTCTGTTACGGGAAAAGGAGAATGGGGACGAATCGGCTTTTTCTACCCGCAGAACAGTTCTAATATGATGAGTTGGCTGGTGTTTGCTTTGCAACAACGCGCCAAAGAATTGGGCATCCCCGGCGGCCCGGAATTAGCCGTACGCTCTTCTTACACCACCGACAATATCATTTCTTCCGCATTCAAAATTGCCAACTTGTGTGACAATAAAAAATTGAAAGGAGCTGTCATTTTAGGTCCTCACACAGATTTGTGCGAGCCCTCCGTGCGGGATAATTTTTATGATATTCTCACGCACATGTTGGAGATTATGCTCATCCGCTGCGGTGTATTAAACACAGAGGATGTAGCTGCTCCCAGTACATATGTTAAAATTCTATCGGAGTTACTCAGATGAAAAAACTAAGTTATTTAATCATTGCCTTGTTGTGCCTCGGAGCCTGTGCCAACCATTTGAAAACTGCTGTCAAAGACGGCTCTATCGCTCCCAAATTTAATGACACTCTCGTAGACAGCCAATATCTGTGGGTGCGCGGTTTTGGAGCGGCAAACCCCAAACACACGACAGACTCTCAACGTCGTATTTTGTCGCGCGAGGCGGCCATTGCACACGCCTACCAACGTGCCACAGAGGTTATTTACGGAGCGTCTTTAGAAAGCAATGTACAAATCGTAGATGCCGTGTCGGAAGGCTCCAGCATTCATTCTTCCGCCCAAGGAGTTTTACATAATATGGAGCTAGTTTCTACCGAGTATTTGGAAGACGGAGGATGCAGCGTCATTATGCGTATCAGCCGCGACCAATTACAACAAGCAGGTACCTCTTTACCGGAGCATAAATAATGAAGAAATTATTACCTCTTTTACTCATTACACTGTTTTGCTGTAATGCTTGCCGCGTATTACATATCGGCCCCAAAGGAGAAGGTGAGTATGTAGTAGCCGAATCTTTGGTCCCGTATGATGAAAATAATATCGCCTCCATGAAAAAAGAAGGCGAATTAGCCGCCCAACGCGCTGCCGTGGAAAAAGTAGCCGGCGTATTTCTTTCTTCTTCCACTACAGTGGAACAGGCACAACTGATCGAAGATAAAATATCTTCTAAATCTGCTGGATTTATTCGCCGCGGTTATGTACAAAAAGCCTATCGCAAGGGAGACCAATGGTATACTCGCGTGCGCGTGATGGTACTCATTAAAGATATTAATGACGTCATCAAACAAGCCGATCCGGATACTTTTGCCAAAAAAACAGCTATTTTGGTCACTTCGCGCGAGGTAATTGACGAAGAAGTATCTTTGAAACAGGACTGCAAACAAGCTATTTACCGCGCCTTAAAATCTCAGCCTTACTCCTTAGTAAACGGGGATAATTTAAGCCAAAATAATTTGGAAGACTCCACCGCATTAATTGACAAAGCCCGCCAAGATGGCGCGCGCTTTATCGTGATTGCCGATGTGGATGCGGCCCCCTTACAGGCATTGCCCGGTATTAGCTCTCCTTTTAAGACTTACCGTGCTCGTGCAAACTTAAAAGTGGCTTCTACCAAAAATTATCAAATCGTGGCAGAAGCGGCGGACCAAGTCAGCGGGTTAGATCCGCTGGAAAATATTGCCGCACAAAAAGCTATTTCAGGTGCGTGTGAAAATGCGGCCAAACAACTGATTGATAACATTAACTCCGCCATTAATTCTGCCACTACATTTAATTTGGTGGTACAAAATGTACACAACATTGAACGGCTGAAACAATTGCAGGATATCTTCAAGGATATGCGTGAAATCGAAGATTACAACTTGACCAAATACACCAATTCATCTGCTTATTTTGAATTGTCGGCCAATCTCAGTTCTCCGGAAGAATTAACTGCTAAAATTATTCGCCAGTACAATGTTAATTTTACCGTTATAGATATTACACCGCAAAAAATAGTATTGTATTTCATTTGATATGCTGGCCAATGTACAAACCTGCACACTAAAAGGTATAGATGGTTTTGAAGTCATGACAGAGGTGGACATCTCTTCGGGGTTGCCCACCTTGTCCGTGGTAGGTTTGCCCGATGCAGAAGTAAAAGAAAGTAAAGATCGTGTTATGGCTGCTATCCGCAATAGCGGCTTTGATTTTCCACTCAAGCGTATCACGGTCAATTTAAGCCCGGCAGAACTACGTAAAAGCGGCACCCAGTTTGATTTACCGATTGCAGTAGGCATCTTGGCCGCCTCTGAAGCCTTGTCTGCGGCCGCCATTGCAAAACTCAAACAACTATTATTTTTGGGAGAACTGGCTTTGGATGGATCCTTGCGTCCCTGCGCAGGCATTTTACCCATGCTAATTTCCACCAAAGATAAATATACCGCTGTTATCCCGCCGGACAATATTTTGGAAGGCAAAACATCCGGTGCTATGTTTATTACACCGCGTACCTTGCGGGATTTAGCCGATTGGTTAGAGGGAAAAATTCCTGACAGCGCCGTTCAAATGGCTTATATTCCTCCGGAAACCGACGACACAAACAATCTGTTGGATTTTTCGGATGTAAAGGGACAATCTGTTGCCAAACGAGCTTTGGAAATTGCGGCTGCAGGTGGCCATAATGTACTGATGATTGGCTTGCCGGGTACCGGCAAAAGTATGCTGGCCAAACGTTTCCCGGGTATTTTGCCGCCATTAACTGATGCGGAAACCTTAGAAATTACTAAGATTTACTCGGTATGTAATTTAATTGAGCAAACTAAACGACTTTCCGTGCGCCCCTTCCGAGATCCGCATCATACTATTTCCGATGTGGCACTAATTGGTGGGGGTAGTACCCCAAAACCGGGCGAAGTATCTTTGGCTCATAACGGCGTATTATTTTTAGATGAATTTGCGGAATTTTCCCGCTCTACTCTAGAGGTATTGCGCCAACCGTTAGAAAACGGCTGCGTAACGATTTCACGTGCCAAAGAAACAGTTACTTATCCGGCACGTTTTACCTTAATTGCGGCTATGAATCCTTGTCCGTGCGGCAATTTGGGCAGTTTGCACACACCGTGTACCTGTTCCCCTTTACAAATTAACCGCTACCGCTCCAAAATTTCAGGTCCTTTACTTGACCGCATTGATTTAACGGTACAACTTAATCCCGTCCAATATACAGACTGGAACAAAACCGCGGAAGGAGAAACTTCCGCCCAAATCCGAGCACGTGTCATCGCCGCCCGTGAGCGTCAAGAAAAACGTTTTGCCGGCACACCCACCACTGCCAACGCGTTTATGACCCAAAAACAAATGAAAGAGTTTTGTGTCTTACCTTCCGGCGCAGATCAAATTTTAGAAGCGGCCATGCGCAAATTTGGGCTCAGTGCGCGTAGTTTGGATAAAGTACTCAAGACCGCACGCACCATTGCCGATTTAGAAGGAAAAGATAATATAGAAAATGCCCATTTAATCGAAGTACTGCAATACCGGCCGTTAG
>JAZNEO010000166.1:0-5202 GCA_045588685.1 Candidatus Avelusimicrobium sp.
ACCCATTCACGAAATTACTTTTGAAGACGTAGTCACTTTCTGTAAACGCCAAATTCCGGAAGGAAAACAACTGGACTACAAATATCTTTTGCCTAAGAATAAGGAAAAGTTTGCCAAAGTAATTGCCTCTTTTGCCAATGCCATGGGCGGTACGATTATCATCGGTGTCAATGATGATAAAAATGATAAACCCTGTCCCCCTTTTACCGGCATTGCCTACCATGAAAAAATACGTAATACCATTGAAGATATTATTCAGGTCTACATTGATCCGGTAGTGTTTGTGGATGTGAACATTTGTATCAGTAAAGACGGGCAGCGTATGTTTGTGGTGGTAGATATTCCGCAAAGCAATTTAACACCTCACTTGGTGGGTAAACTCAAACGGGCTTATATCCGCACCGGCCAAAGCAGTCGACCGGAAATGATTGTACACCCCAGTCGCTTACCTTGGTTACTTGACCATCGTAAAAAGTCTGAACGTTTGCGCCACATTTTATATGACAAAGCAGAAAGTCATTTTGACAATTACTTAAAAAATCACAATCTCAATCCGTCTACGATGAGTATAGCCTCATTGTCTTTGTTGCCGCTCTATCCGCAAGAACCTTTGCTAAATTATCGGCAACTTCCGGCGCTCATTACGCACTGTCTGCAAGCGCCTGCGGAAAAACTGTCCTTAAAAATATTGCCTGTGCAAGACGGAGCAGTGGTGGCTGCAGGCGGTATCTCTCGCAAAACGATTGAGTTTAATGCGTATGGTTTGTTAATGTCTAAATGGAATTTTGCCCAAGATAGTTTACAGGACGGAAAGCCCGTACAAACGGTTTCTTTTACAGAACTGACGCGCAATATCGTGCTGTTCTTTGATTATGCCTTGCGGTTTTTTGACAAAATATCCTTTGGAGGGCCTTTAACTTTTCGTCTCAAACTAAGCCACACCCGCTCCTTACAAGTTCGCTTAAATGCTCATAAAGCCACCGTGCTAGAAGATTATGTGCGCTTGGATGAAGATTATAATTTGCCGCAGTTATCTTCTAAATTACACGAAATTTTGCACCATACTTTACAAACATGCGCTTGGTCTTTAGGACTACAAATCACCGAAAAAGAAATCAACGCACTTATTGAAGCATGTATTCAGGAGCAATGTCATGTATAAGAATAAATCCGGATTTTCATTAATAGAAATGATGATTTCCTCTGTAATTATCCTTCTGCTGACAATGGCAGCTATTCCCTACTATCAAAATGCCATAGAGGCCACTTATATGACAGAAGGCACGCTACTTTGGAATTATGTGCGCCGTTACGGGGAAGGGCAGGATTTGACTTACAAGAAAAACCGCATGGCTAATGAGCTCAATGAAAATCGAAGATTTAAACATTTCAATGTTACCATTAACTGCCGAGTTCCTCCCGAAGAAGAAACGGAAGAAGCGGAAAATAAAAAAGAAGAGAATGCTCCTGTCCACTCCGGCTTGTGCTGGGAAGCAGAACTTTCTTTGCAAGACCCTAATCAACGCATTCGTTATTATTTAACCACGCAACACAATTTTTCACAATTGCTTTGCGTACCTCTCAATGAGGCCGGGGATTCCTTCTGTCAATCACAAGCCCTCAAAGAACATCGCGAGGCTATTGCTTTTCTAGAAAAAGAAGCATATATTCTACATAATTAAAATGTTGTAAATTTGCTATGATGTAAGTATGCAAAAAACAGTAAAAGTAGGCTCTATCCGTATTTCTAATACTCTCCCGCTGGTATTTATGGCGGGCACTTGTGTCATTGAAAGCGAACAACATTATTTAAACACCGTCAAAACATTGGCGAAAATCATCGCAAAAACAGGGCACCCATATATTTTAAAGGCTTCCTTCGACAAAGCGAACCGCACCTCTCTATCGGCATATCGTGGCCCCGGCCTTACCAAAGGATTGGAAATTTTAAAAAAAGCGAAAAAGTTAACGGGTCTTCCGTTGGTAGTTGACGTGCACGAACCCTGGCAGGCAGAAGAAGTAGCTACGGTAGCAGACATGTTGCAAATACCGGCCTTTTTATGCCGCCAAACTGATTTGGTCTTAGCGTGCGCCGCCACGGGTAAGGCTGTCAATGTGAAAAAAGGACAATTTTTAGCACCGGCCGCTATGGAACAGATCATCAAAAAGATAGAGTCCCAAGGAAATAAAAACATTTTACTGACCGAACGCGGTGCCAGCTTTGGCTACGGAGATTTAATCGTAGATATGCGTTCTTTGCAGATTATGAAACAATTTGGCTATCCTGTCATTTTTGATGCCACTCATTCCGTTCAAAAACCGGGAGCTTTAGGAACAGCTACCGGCGGGAATAGTACTTTAGCTCCTGTACTGGCAAAAGCAGCCACCGCATTGGGCATTGCAGGTGTGTTCTTTGAAGCGCACCCCAAACCGCAAGAAGCGTTATCCGATGGTCCCAATTCCCTGAATATGAAACAAGTAACCCAAATGACCGCCCAATTGGCACAGTTGGATCAATTAGTTAAAAAGTGGAAATAATTTATTTATGAATACCCGGCCCTTTATTCCTACGTGGAAATGGCATATAAAAATGTTAGCTGTATTCTCTTTCTTGTGTACAGCGGCGTTCTTTATATTCTCTTGGGCTCAACATCAACTTCCACAATCTTATAGAACTCAAACGGCTATTGCGCAAACCACTCCGTGGTTACATACTGAGGATACCCCATGAAATTAAACGAAAAAGAAATTACAAGAATTGCCCGCAAAGTGCTTGATATTGAGCACAAAGCATTAGAATTATCCCGTCGCAGTATTGATGCCGGATTTTTAGCCGCAGTAAAAGCATGCGCCCAAACCAAAGGACGTGTGGTCATTTTAGGCATTGGGAAAAGCGGTCTAATCGGACGGAAAATAGCGGCCACCTTAGCCTCTACAGGCACCCCCTCCTTTTTTGTTCATCCGGTAGAAGCCTTACACGGAGATTTAGGAATGATTATGAGCGGAGATGTTATTATAGCCATTTCCTTTTCCGGACAAACGGAAGAAATTAATAAAATTCTCCCCTCTTTATCCCGCCGCAAACTTACTATTATTGCTATGACGGGAAACCCTCATTCTAAATTAGCTCAAATGGCAGATATTCATGTGCAAATTCATATTGACCAAGAGGCCTGCCCTTATAACTTAGCTCCTACAGCTTCTACTACCGCCACGCTAGCAGTAGGTGATGCTTTAGCCGTGTGTTTGATGAAAATCAAGCATTTTGAAAAGACAGACTTTGCACTGTTTCATCCGGGCGGTTCTTTGGGCAAATTGCTTACCCAACACGTCAGTGATTTAATGCGCAAAGGAAAAAACAATCCTACTATCGGAGAAAAAGCCACAGTAAAAGATGCCCTGTTAGTGATGACACAAAGCAATGCCGCCGGTGCAACGAGCATCATAGATAAGAAAGGCAAACTATTAGGCTACTTTACGGACGGAGATTTGCGTCGTGAGCTTCAACACGGAGAAGAAGTTTTACACAAAAACATCACCCAAGTAATGACCCGTAATCCATACCATATTTTAGATACAGCGCCGGCTATTGAAGCCGCCAAAATGATTCATGCTACGCATGTAGATAATATCCCCGTACTGAATAAACACGGGAAAGTAGTGGGAATCATTGACGAAAAAGATTTAATTGAATTTATTGCCTTATTGGATAAAAAAGCATGAATAAAATTATCTTGACCACCTTACTGGCTTGTACATTAGCAGCTTGTAGCTCAGATGCGTCGTTTTCCCCAGAGGACGAGGACGTGCAGAAAGCCGACCAGGTGGTCATTTTTGAATCTAAAGATAGCCAAAATAAATGGATTTTACAGGCTGATCAAGTAGATTTTGAGGATATGGAACATGCCATACTGACCCGCCCCCATTTGTTACTGCGGGAAGAAGGGGTGGACAGTGCGGAAGTAACCGGCAAACGCGGCTTACTCAATTATTCTAAAAAATTAGTCACCATCGATGGAGATGCGCGGGTACATTCCTTTAAGCAAAAGGCTACCTTGACCACGGATCGTTTTTTTTACGACGTCGATAAAGACCGCATTTGGTCAGATAAAAAAACCATCATCATACGCGGCAATACTAAAATGACAGCACAAAAAGGAATTGAAACCGATTCCAAACTGCGCAAAATTGAATTCAAACAACAAGTTACCCAATTACCCGATAACCCCAATGAATTAAGAGAGGCCATGCAATGAGATATTTGCTCGTACTAATCGGGAGCGGATTATTGATAAGCGGATGTTTCCCGCTTGCTGACAAAGAATCCTCTGTCACTCCCCCCACGAATTCTGCGTTGCAAACTGCTGCCGTACCTGCAAAACCTACCAAAAAAATAACTACTCAGGATTTACCGCAAACTTTGGGCGGTGTATTGCAAAGCGACAGTTGGATTGTTTATCAGGAAAAACAAGAAGAAGAATTTAAGGGAAATGTGTCTTACCAAAGCGATGTCTACCAGTTCAAAGCTGATTATGCTTTGTCGCAACGAGCCAAAAATCTTTTTACTGCCAAAGGAAATGTCTTCCTACATAAAAAAGATCCGGACGGCTCTTGGTATGAATTACGTGCCGATCAAGCAGTATATAATTACAAAACAGGTAAGGGATATGCTCTTGCGTCTACCACCAAGCCGGTACGCCTAGTCTATCACACCCGGCGGGGAGATACTATCCGCGCACGCGCCAATAGAGCTGATTTTGATACTCAAAACCAAATCTATCAATTAACGGGGTCTGCGATTATTGTTCGCACCGATCCACAAGGACAAAAAACCACCTTAAAAGCCCGTAAAATTTTGGCAAAACAAGCAACACAATACGCTCTTTTACAGGGAAATGCGGAGGCATTTAATGATCAATACCGTTTGCAATCAGATCAAATTAAATATGACGGACAGACTCAAACAGCAACAGCTTCCGGACAGAGATCCCTTGCTAACGGCTCCACAGAAAACGGTACATTTGCTATAATAGCAGACGAAGTAACTGCCCGAACGGACACCCGCCATATTCACTTAGAAGGCAATGTACAAGGGTGGCTACTGTCTGACCAATTAAACGAAATGGAAAAAAATAAGGGCCGTAAATAAAAGGATTTATATGCAGCTGCGTAGCGAAAATGTAATCAAAGTATATAGAGACC
>JAZNEO010000167.1:0-6401 GCA_045588685.1 Candidatus Avelusimicrobium sp.
CCAGTAAAGGCCCAATGCCCACGTCATTCATACCGGCTTGCAACGCGCGGTCCATAACGTCTAGGCGGAATTGATAATCGGCTTTTTTACCGGCGAGGTGCAACTTTTTATACGTTTCTTTGTGATAGGTTTCTTGGAACACTTGGAAAGTGCCAATGCCGCATTTTTTCAGCTCGGCAAATTCTTCCAAGGTCAGCGGCGCGATATTGACGTTGACGCGGCGAATGGTTTGGCCATTCCATTTTGTGTCATAGATGGCTTTAATACTGTCATAGACATATTGTAATCCGCCGCCCGGGTAAGCCTCACCGGCTACCATTAACACGCGCTTGTGGCCTTGTTGCAACAGCGCAGTAATTTCCTGATGAATTTCATCCATCGTGCTGGCGTGGCGTTTGAGCGTTTTGTTACTGCGGCGGAAGGCGCAATACACACATTCATTGGTGCAAATATTAGAAATATACAGCGGTGCAAATAATACAATGCGGTTGCCGTAAATGGCTTCTTTGACGTATTTAGCGGTATCAAAAATCTGTTGTAACAATTTTCCGTCGGTTACGTTGAGCAGTACGGCGGCTTCTTCTAAGGAAATGCCTTTTAATTCTTTGGCTTTATGTAAAATATCCGTCACCTTGTCGTCTGTATAAGAGGCGGCTTTTTCCAAGGTTCGTTGCAGTTTTTCATCATCTATAATCATATTTATATTTTATCAATTTTTAACAAATCATTGATAGGGTAAAAGATTGACTATAGGCAACGGTTTTTGATAAATTTTTCAAAGAGGATATTATATGCCTAAATTTTTACGCCGTTTTTTAAGCATTTTTATTTTGAACCGCGAAAAACGCCATGCTTTTGCTAATACATGGGGGAAAACTCGCAATTTTGGTAAAAACAATCGTATTGTTTATGTGGAACCGGACGGAACAGAAAAAGAAGTTTCGCCTTCTTCTGTAGTGCCGGGTATTCAATTGGTTTTTGAAGGAGACAATAATTTGTTGCGTCTCCATAAACCATTTCATTTTGAGTTTTGCGAAATGACCTTAAAAGAAAATGAAACAGTTGAAATTCACGAAACACCCTATCGTATCCGGTATGCTACTATTTGTCTCTCTCCCGGAAAGGGTTGTAAATTATCTATTGGAAAAGATTTTAGCTGTATGGCAGGCCTGCATATGGCCGGCTTTGATGAAGATAACCTCTCTGTTACTATCGGCGAGGATTGTATGTTTAGTTACGGGGTGTTTACCAGAACCAGCGACGGACATACTCTATTAGATGCTGAAACAAAAGAGCCTATCAATATGGGCAAAGATGTGCATATCGGTAACCACGTATGGGCCGGCCAACATGCAGGATTTCTTAAGGGAGCAGTAGTACCGGATGATTGTGTGGTCGGTGCGGAATCAATCGTGACTAAAGCATTTACAAACCCGAACCGGATTTTGGTGGGTATTCCCGCACGAGAGTTAGAAAACAGACGTCCGGTTACGTGGGACAGAAGAACCGTTACACACTATTTGGCAGATCAGAAAAAAAATAAATAACAACAAAATAGCCCCGCCAAAAGCGGGGCTGTTTTATGGGTGTCTGATTTTAAAAATCTTACGGTCGGATTTTGTCCATCATGCGGGCAAACGGAATTGTTTCGCGCACGTGTTGCAAACCGCACACCCAGCGCACCATACGTTCAATACCCATTCCAAAGCCGGAGTGAGGGACAGAACCGTATTTGCGTAAGTCTAAATACCAATCATATCCTTGTGGATCTAAACCGCTTTCTTTCATACGGCGCACCATGGTATCGTAATCATCTTCACGCTGGCTACCGCCGATAATTTCGCCCGCTCCTTCCGGCCCGATAACATCCACTGCTAACACCACATCGGGGTTTTTCGGGTCTTGCTTCATGTAAAATGCCTTAATGGCTGTCGGATAGCGGTGAATCATAATGGGGGTATCATAATCCTCGCCCAGCAAGGTTTCTTCATCGCCGCCAATGTCGCCACCCCACGGCGTATTGTTGCCTTTTTTATGCAAAATTTCAATGGCATCCGTGTAATCAATGCGCGGAAATTTTTTCTCCACCGTGGCTTGCAGTTTGGTGGTATCGCGTTCCAATACTTTCAGTTCCGCCGCGCGGTTTTTAAGCACTTGTGCCACAATATATTTAATGAAATCTTCGGCAAGGTCCATATTGTCGTCTAAATCGTTGTAGGCCACTTCCGGCTCTACCATCCAAAATTCCGTCAAATGGCGGCGAGTTTTGCTTTTTTCAGCGCGGAAAGTAGGGCCGAAACAATAGGTGCGTCCCAAGGCCATTGCAGAGGCCTCTCCATAGAGTTGGCCGCTTTGGCTGAGGAAGGCTTTTTCACCGAAGTAATCGGTTTCAAAGAGGGTGCTAGTGCCTTCGCAGGCGGCCGGCGTTAAAATGGGGGAATCAGCCAGCACAAAGCCGTTGTTGTGCAAATATTCGCGAATGGCAAAAATGATTTCATCGCGAATTTTGAGGATTGCATTTTGTTTGGCAGAGCGCAACCACAAATGGCGGTTGTGCATCAAAAATTCCGGGCCGTGTTCTTTGGGGGAAATCGGGTAATCTTTGGCCAGTTGTAATACTTGTAAATCTTTTACGCCCATTTCAAAACCGAGTGGGGAGCGTTTATCTTCGCGAATAGTACCTGTGACAATAATGGAGGATTCCTGCGTTAATTTGTCAGCTAAATCAAATAATTCAGGGGACACTTCGCCTTTAAACATCACGCATTGGATAATGCCGCTACCGTCGCGCAATTGTAAAAAGTGTAATTTTCCGCTGGAGCGTTTGTTGTATAACCACCCTTTTAAGGTAATCTCTTGGCCGACGTATTGGCCTACTTCTGATACACGAATTTTGCTAGACATAAAATTTCCTTTTTAGAAAAAACCCCGCCTCAAGCGGGGTATGAAAGTTTGGACGTGATCGGGATCGAACCGACGACCTCCTCGTTGCGAACGAGGCGCTCTCCCAAACTGAGCTACACGCCCGTAAATTGAACATATTTATTATAGCATATACGAAAAGGAAAAGTAAATTTTGTGACTAGCTTTACTGAGTGCGGTCCAAAATATTTTGACATGAATTCTTGTAATTTGCTATCCAATATGTAGGAGAAGATACAAAAGAAGTGAGTGTAACAATTCAAATAAATTAGCAGTGCCATCCATAATAAGGAGAAATAACTATGCAAAGAAAAAGTTGGATATTTGTATGTATTTTGTGTCTCCTGACTGTTAGCGCGTGGGCGCAACATCCGAACACACGTTCCAAAGCAACACATCCGAAAGCAGAAAAAGCCGCAGACACTAAACAAACTTTAATCACAGCAAGTGAAAAAGGTGATGTGGAAACTGTAAAACTTTTACTATCCAAAGGAGCGGACGTGAATGCTAAGGCAGAGGGAGGTTTGACAGCTTTGATGATGGCAAGTGCCGAAGGTCATACGGAAATAGCCAAATTGTTAGTAGATGCTGGGGCGAATGTCAATGCCACAGATGACAATGGAAATATAGCCCTAAACATGGCAAGTGGAAGAAATCGTATTGAAATAGTGAAACTTTTGTTGAATAATGGATCCGATGTAAACGCAAAAAATCAGGGCGGAGCTACAGCTTTATTTTACGCCAGTGCTCAAAACCATCCGGAAGTAGTCAAATTATTACTAGATGCTGGGGCTAAAAATGTCAAAAGTAACTATGGAAAGACTCCCCTTGACTTTGCGGTAGATCTTGGTTATGACGAAGTAGTAGCGGTTTTTTTAGCAGCGAAAGAAGAGAAAGAAAAGAATATGCCTGCGTTATTGGTAGCAAGCAAAAAAAATGACGAAAAAGCCGTTAAGCATTTACTTGACACAGGAGCGGATGTTAATGCAAAAACCGAAGAAGAGGGTGTGACTTCTTTAATGGCGGCGAGCTTGAACGGGCATAAAGAAGTAGTCAAATTATTATTAGATGCCGGTGCAGATGTCAACATTCAAGATAAAAATGGTTCTACCGCTTTAATGCTTGCAAGTCACGAAGGGCATACAGAAGTAATTAAGTTATTAATTGATGCCGGTGCCAATGTAAATCTTCAAGGTGAATATCTTGGAAATGCTTTAATGACAGCAAGCGGGCAAGGCCACACAAAAGTAGCAAAGTTATTACTAGCTACCGGTGCCAAGGTAAACGCCAAAGATAAAGACGGTGTTACCGCTTTAATGGCTGCTAACCAGGAAAGCCATGCGGAAGTAGCAAAGTTATTACTGGGTGCCGGCGCAGATGTGAATGCGAAAGATAACATTGGCCGGACTGCTTTAATGATTGCAAGCTATAACGGAGATACGGAAATAGTAAAGTTATTATTGGATGCCAAAGCCAAGGTAAATGCTAAAGATAAAAAGGTCGCTCGGGCTGCCCTGCTACTTGCTAGCTTAAATGGGCATACGGAAGTAGTCAAATTATTACTAAATGCCAAAGCGGATGTGAACTCCAAAGATAAGGCTGGAATGACTGCTTTAATGATTGCAAGCAGAAATGGTTATACGGAAATAGTCAAATTATTATTGGAGGCTAAATCCAAGGTAGATGTGCAAGAGAAAAATGGTTTTACTGCTTTAATGTTTGCTAGCGTAAACGGACATACGGAAATAGTCAAATTATTACTTGATGCTGGAGTGGACGTCAATGCTAAAGATAAAGAAGGTCGGACTGCTTTAATATGGGCTAGCAACAACGGACAAACGGAAATAGTCAAATTATTATTGGATGCTAAGGCCCAGGTAAACATTCAAGGGGAAAAAGGTACTGCATTATTACATGCGGTAGTCGGCGGTGATATAGAAATTGTTAAATTACTGTTGGATGCCGGAGCCGATGTAAATACTAAAGTTGGGAGTACTATGAGTTATGTATATTCACCCTTATCCGTTGCAATACTAATGGGCCGCAATGATATCATGAAATTACTACTGGATGCCGGAGCCAATATAAACGATCAGGATAAGAATGGACAGACTATTTTAATCTATGCTAGCCGATATGGGCGTACAGAAATAGTCAAATTATTACTGGATGCCGGAGCCGATGTGAACGCTAAGGATAAGGATGGACGGACTGCTTTAATGTCTGCAAGCATGGGATGGCCTAAGGAAACAGTCAAATTATTATTGGATGCCGGAGCCGATGTGAACGCTAAGGATAAGGATGGACAGACTGCTTTAATGATTGCAAGCATGGGATGGCGTACGGAAACAGTCAAATTATTACTGGATGCCGGAGCCGATGTGAACGCTAAGGATAAGGATGGACAGACTGCTTTAATGCTTGCAGGGGCACAAGGAGCTACGAAAGTAGTCCAATTATTATTGGATTCCGGAGCCGATATAACCCCTCTAGATCAAAAGGATGAGAATGCTTTAATGCTTGCTAGCATTCTAGGACATACGGAAACAGTCAAATTGTTATTGGATTCCGGAGTCAACGTAAACGCGAAAAATAAAAAAGGTAATACTGCGTTAAGATATGCAAGTGCAAACGGGCATACGGAAGTAGTCAAATTATTACTGGATGCTGGAGTGGACGTCAATGCTAAAGATAAAGAGGGTAGGACTGCTTTAATATGGGCTAGCAACAACGGACAAACGGAAATAGTCAAATCATTATTGGATGCCGGAGCCAATGTAAACGATAAGGATAAGAATGGACAGACTGCTTTAATGCTCGCCGCAAATTTTGGCATGGAGCAGGAAATTGTTAAATTACTACTGGATGCCGGAGCGGATGTCAACGCAAAAAATACAGATGGTAATACTGCTTTAATGTCTGCAAGTAAAGGATTTCGTACGGAAACAGTCCAATTATTATTGGATGCCGGAGCCAATGTAAATGCTCAGAATAAGGATGGACAGACTGCTTTAATGCTGGTTGCAGATTTTGGCATAGCGCCGAAAATAGTTAAATTATTACTGGATGCCGGAGCAGATGTCAGCGCAAAAGATAAGAAAAATCGTGACGTTTTTTATTTTGCTACAGATGAACCGGAAATCCAAGAAATTCTTCAAGCATACAGCGAACAGAAATAATTCTATCTTGTGCAAAATGATGGATACAGACAGGCGGGGGTTAAACCCCGCCTGTTCGTTTGATTAGCTTGTGGGGTTTCTGTTTATCGTGGGAAATGCTAAAATAATATATATGAGCAAATTAGTCAGAGGTTTTCGGGACATTTTTGAGCCCCAATCCAATTTATTTACCGAACTGGAAAACTGTGCGCGCGGTGTGTTGCGCCGTTACGGATTTTCCGAACTTCGCTTGCCGACGGTTGAGCAAAAAGAGCTTTTTATCAAATCCACCGGTGAGACCACCGACATTGTGCAAAAAGA
>JAZNEO010000168.1:0-5208 GCA_045588685.1 Candidatus Avelusimicrobium sp.
ACACATTCCGACACGCCCTTTATTATTGCCGGCGGAACGGGAATGTATATACATGCGTTATTTGTAGGACTAGATCCGCTCCCCCCTTCCAATGCCGCTTTACGCGCCGAACTAACCGCCTGGGCGGCTGAGCACGGCAAAGAAGCCCTGCACGCGCGCTTGCAAGAGAAAGACCCTCTTTCTGCGGCCCACATTCCACCCGGAAATATTCAACGGGTCATGCGCGCCTTAGAAATTACGTTGCTGGCGGGCAAACCTGCTTCTGCACTACGCAGCGGCGTATTTTATCAAGATTTTCCGTCAGACAAGGCTTTCCTCGTGTATCTCAACTGGGATAAAGAGCTTTTACAACAGCGCATTGCACAAAGAACACAAGCCATGCTCGACCCGATGGCAGAAGAAACGAAGCAATTATTGGCTAAAGGTTTTGCGCCCGATACACCCGCGCTGAAGAGTTTGGGTTATCCGCAAATTCTAGATTGGTTGGAAGGGAAAGCCAGTCGCAACGAAACTTTTGAAAAAATCTGTATATGCACGCGCCAATATGCCAAACGCCAACGCACCTGGTTTAACCGCTATCAAAATGTCCTGCGGTTAGATTTGCATCACCCGCAGGACTGGAATATAGAACGTCTCTTACAACAAATTATCGCCACATACGAAGATACAATTTCTTAATTACTCTTCCTCATCGGGCTGAATATCTTTTGCAGGAGAAAATTCCGCAAAGACATCTTCCAGCTTTTTCGTTGTGGGCTGAGCATAATGGCCGTTAATAGTGCTAATGCGCGGCGTGCCGCTATGTTTTGGAAAAGAGGCAATAGTAGCTTGTATAAAGGCGGCATTCTCACGGCTGATAGGCGTAAACAAAAAATAATTCGAAGAAAATGCAGTAGTTTCCCTCGCCTCATCGTTTTCATCATATACAACAATGTGACCATTGTGATTAAAACTCGCAGATACAATACCCACCACCGTACCGCCGGGTATTACCACCCCTGCTCCGCTCATACCCTTTTCCACTCCGAAATTAGGACCGATATAGTGATGAAGCTGTGTAAAATAATAAAAGTCAGCCCCCGGACTTTGTTTAAAATAAAGCTCACCGCTTCTTAAATCAGGCACTGCCAACGGAAAAGTCAGTTTCCGGTTTATTGAATGAGGAATCATCAATAATTTGGGACGGGCTTGTTGCAATTCCTGCCACTGACCACGCTGAAAGGCATATTTTGATTGGTTCAAAAGCTTAATAAACGTGGCTTGATCCACTTGTTCTTTATGCGGCACGTCCACAAAAATATATTCATCTTCCGACGGGTCAAAATGAATCAAGGCAATATCTGAGCGGATACTTCTGAGTTCTTCTCCGTGATAGGAAGCCGGAACAAATACCTGAGGACTACCGGTTTTGTGTTCTACAAGAGCAGAAACCTCTAAATCCCCGGATAGCAACTGTACGCTAATGCTACAATGTTTGTTACAAATCGGACTTACACAGTGGGCCGCCGTCAAATACCATGTCGGCAGAATACGCACGGCTTGGCATTTTTGGCTAATTTTGTCCCCTTGCACCCAAATCACACTCTGATTGGCAAAATCTTCTGCAAAAAATGCCGGATTATCTTTAGCAAAACCTGCCATACTTATAAGACAAAAAAGACAAATTAAAATTTTTTTCATAAAGACTCCTTTTTGTTAGTGTATATAAAAAACAAAACATTTGCCAATTTTTTTTGCGATGTAATGCTTGCTTCCCCCCTGAAACTTGATATAATAGTTATATGACCACAAAAGTGATTTTACTTGCCGTCTTTAGTTATCTACTGGGAGCCATCCCCACCGGCTACCTGATTGCCCGTAAAACTATGGGTATTGATATCCGTCAGCACGGTTCCGGAAACCCCGGTGCTGCTAATGTGTACCGTACCGTCGGAAAATGGGCGGGTATCTGCACTTTCTTAGTAGACGGAATGAAGGGTTTTATTCCTACCGCATTAGCCTTGCATTTATTTCCTGGTTTATATTGGCCGGCTATTTTATGTGGGACCATTGCCATCTTGGGACATATGTGGACAATTTATCTAAAATTCCGCGGCGGTAAAGGCGTAGCCACTTCTTGTGGAGTGTTTGCCGCTATGTTGCCTATTCCCACGGCACTTGCTTTCGTTGCCTTTGTGATCTGTGTAGCTTTATGGGGACGCATATCCATTGGGTCTATTGTTGCTTGTGTGGTATTACCAACAGCCAGTTTCTTTATCGGGCAACATCCGCTGGCGGTCAACATTATGGTAACAGCCATTGGATTACTGGTCATTTATAAGCACATTCCTAATATCAAACGCTTATTGGCTAAAAAAGAGCTAATGTTTGAAGACGGCTCTAAAAAAAGATAATCATGAATATACAAAACGTAACGGTTTTTGGAGCAGGGATTTGGGGTAGCGTAATTGCTCAACACGTTGCTAAACGCGGCTATCAGGTGCGTTTATGGGAGTATAATGAGCAATTACTCAATGTGTTACGCACCATGGGGCGCCATCCAAATATCCCTAACTTCAAAATCCACGACAATATACGTCTGACCGGTAATGTTGCAGAAGCATTGCAAAATACAGATTTGATTATTTTCGTTATTTCTTCCAAAGCTATTCGCAATTTTTGCCGAGAACAATTAAAACCACTCTTGAACGGAAAAGTAATTCCTGTAGTGAGTGCCTCCAAAGGGATTGAAGATAAATCTTTCAAAACGATTTGTGAAATTATTGAAGAAGAAGTCCCTCAACTCAAAGATCATGTACTGGCTTTTAGCGGGCCGAGTTTTGCGCTGGAAGTAGCGCAAAATGTACCCACAAAAATTATGCTCGCCGGAGCTAATAGTGAGCTGGTTGAACATATTGCCGCTGTATTTGATGCCGATCCGATTATCATGGTACCGGCCACAGACCGCCGCGGCGTAGAATACGGCGGAGCTATTAAAAATGTGTTGGCTATCGGTGCCGGCGTGATTGACGGAATCGGAGATGGCGCCAATGCAAAGGCCGCCCTAATCACCCAAGCTTTGCAAGAAATGGCCGCTGTACTAGTCAGCCAAGGAGGACAGGCCGAGACCGTGTACAGTTTGGCCGGTTTTGGAGATGCCATTTTAACGTGTATGTCTGCTATTTCCCGCAATCGCCGGCTAGGTGAAAAACTGGGAGCAGGACTCTCTTTGGAAGAAGCGAAAAAAGAAGTGGGCACTATTGCCGAAGGGGTCAACTCGGTGCAAAGTGTCTACGATATCGCTCGCAAAAACAATTTAAACACTCCCATCATTAATGCCATTTGGCAAATTGTTTGCCAAGGGGCTCAACCCCATGTACTCTTGCATGCGATGGGTTTTATTCACCGCGGTAACAAATAAGGATAAGATATGAATAAAGACGATGTAGTACGCCATTTAACCCGCCACGTGTTAGATAAAAAACAGGCCAAAATTTCCGTAGATAAAGTGTTTGAAATCATCAAGCACGGTTTAAAACGCGACGGGAAAGTAGTTATCAGCAATTTCGGAACTTTTCATTTGAAAACGGCCCGCCCTGTTACGCGTCATAACCCCAAAACCTTTGAAAAAGTACAAGTGGGTGAAAAGAAAAAAGTCCGTTTCAAAGCTTCCCCCAATTTACTGAAGAAATAAAATATCCCCCGGGGTGGCCGGGGGTATTTATTTGTCAAACCAGTCAAAACTTATTTAATTACCGTACCTGTTTGGCCTGTTCGATAGTGTACGATACGTATCTCTATTCCTTTGTCTTTGGCCAAACGTACAGCATCCGGATGCAACACACTGGCTCCGTTCAAAGCCAGTTTGTACATCTCATCAAAATCTAATACCTCATATTTTTGTGCTTTTTGGTCTTTGTTAGGATCGGCGCTGTACACACCGTCCACGTCTTTAATCATTTCCACGTGATCGGCTCCTAAATGAAAGGCCAAAAACACCGCCGACACATCAGACCCGCCGCGCTTTAGCGTGGTAATCTCTTTGTTTTCTCCAATTCCCTGAAAACCGGCCACTACCGGTACATGCCCTGCTTCCAATTCTTTTTTCAAACGGTCGCCTTTGAGCGTTAAGATATCTGCTCCGTTATGGTCGCAAGTGGTAATTAAACCAATTTGGCTTCCGGTAAGCGACACCGAAGGCACTCCTAACTCACGCAAGGCAATAGACAAAAGTGCCACACTGACCCGTTCACCCGTCGTAATTAGCATATCCAGTTCTCGCTTGTCTGGGTTACGACTGATGCTATAGGCATGATCTAACAACACATCTGTCAAATTACCGTTTGCAGAGGCCACCACCACGGGCAATAGGCCATCCATGTAACGTTGCTTAATCAAATGTGCCGCCATCTGTAATTTTTGTTTATTGGCTAATGTGTTTCCGCCAAATTTTAAAATGCATACCGGTTTGTTCATACTTGTATTATACAAAACCTAACTACTTTTCGCGCTTGTATAACCTCCTCCAAAGCTATACACTACTTTTCTAGGAGAAAATATGAAAAAAATTATTTTACTGCGCCATGGACAAAGTAAGTGGAATCTGGAAAATCGTTTTACAGGTTGGACAGATGTTCCGCTAACTCTACAAGGCCAACAAGAGGCCTCTGAAGCAGGGTTACTGCTCAAACAGCAAAATATCTTGTTAGACGTAGCTTTTACCTCTTATTTAACCCGTGCTATAGACACTTTGCATCTGACTTTACAAGCCTTAGAACAACCGTGGATACCGGTAGAAAAATCATGGCGGTTAAATGAAAAGCATTATGGGGCCTTGCAAGGTCTTAACAAAAAGCAAACTGCTCAAAAATACGGCGAAAAACAAGTGCAGTTATGGCGGCGCAGTTACGATATCCCGGCTCCTGCCTTAACCGCCGACGATCCGCGCTCTCCTTACACAGACCCGCGTTACAGATCGGTCCCTCGTTCTGAATTACCGTTAACAGAGTCCCTAAAAACATGCACCAAACGCCTGCTACCCTATTGGCAATGGGTCATTTGGCCGCGTCTGCACACGGCTAATAATTTATTGATTAGCGCACACGGCAACAGCTTGCGCAGTATTGTAAAATATTTGAAAAATCTCTCCGATGAAGAGATTGTATCTCTTAATTTACCAACGGGCATCCCCTATATTTTTGAATTATCTGATAATGGAAAAGTACTGAA
>JAZNEO010000169.1:0-4174 GCA_045588685.1 Candidatus Avelusimicrobium sp.
CCTCCGTTAATGCAAAAATTGCCGATTATTTAGCAAGACAACTTTTATAAAAAGAGATGAAAATATGCGAAAAGGAAAAATAGAGAGAGCTTTTACCTATTTGGAATCCGGCCCCGTTTTGCTAGTTACTACGCACGACGGTAAAAAGGAAAATGTAATGACGATTTCGTGGAACATGGTATTGGATTTTACCCCCCGCTTTGCGATTTGTACGGGCGCTTGGAATGAATCCTTTGAGACGATTTTGCGCACCAAACAATGCACTTTATGCGTGCCCGCCGTGGATATGATTAATCAAGTGGTCGGCATCGGCACCTTACATGCATCCGAATGCGATAAATTTAAGCATTTCCGTCTGAAAAAACAAAAACCTGCCAAGATAAAAGCTCCGTTGCTTGCAGACTGTTTGGCTGCCGTAGAATGCAAACTGGTCGATTATGTAAAAGAGCATGATATACTGGTGCTAAAAGGCGTTCAACTATGGGAAAACCCGCTTAAAAAAGAACGGCGCGTCATTCATGCTAATGGTGACGGTACTTTCTTTGCGGACGGAGAATTCTTTAACCGTAGAGAACAGATGCGTAGCCGCCTGCCTGAAGGTGCGGAACGCTTGTAAAATGACGGAGGAAACATGGTTGATTATGGCTTGAAAGACAAAGTGGTTTTGATTACGGGGCGAATAATCCGCAAGGAATCGGTGCGACGACGGCATTTGCTTTCGCCAGTGAAGGGGCGAAGGTGGCTTTGGTATATAAGAAAGTACTTCGGCCTTTTGATAAAAATAAGACGAGCAAAAACGGAGTGGACCGGTATTATGCGGCCAATGCAGATACGGTAGCCGGTAAACTCAAGGAAATGAACACCGATTATTTGATTTTGGAAAGCGATGTTTCAAGTGAGAGCTCTGTAAAAGAGATTTGTGCCAGTACTGGAAAAGTTCAGCAAAGTGGATGTTTTGGTCAATAATGCGGCCGTGGATGATGAAAACGGTAGAAAAAATTAAGCAACAAGTCATTGACGATACCTTTGCGGTCAATGTGCGCGGAAGTATTTTGATGACTCGGAAATTTGTTAAACACCGCGGTGATTACAGACGGATTATTATCCGATTCTGGAATATCTCTATAGGCTATTTGCTTGCAAACATCCGGGGTATATAATGTTGTAAAATACTCTATATCTAAAAATCATCAAATTACCGAGAAATCTATGGAAGAAACACAAAATATGCGCGCTTTAGCTGCCGGCAGAGAACAAATTATTGTGCATACCAGTATCGTTGGCATTGTGACCAATATACTGCTTGCCGCATTTAAGGCTACGGTGGGGCTCTTGTCCAACTCCATCGCCATTATTTTAGATGCAGTAAATAACCTTTCTGACGCTCTTTCTTCCGTCATTACGATTATCGGCGCTAAGTTAGCGGGTAAATTGCCTGATAAAAAACATCCGCTGGGGCATGGGCGTATAGAATATTTAAGCTCTATGTTTGTCTCGGCGCTTGTGTTATACGCGGGTATTACGGCACTGATAGAATCTGTTAAAAAAATTATTCATCCCGAAGTTGCCCATTATTCTCTACTGACGTTGATTGTTTTGGTGGTGGCGATTATCGTCAAACTGGTGCTTGGTAAATATGTGAAAACCAAAGGCGAACAAGTGAGTTCCGGTGCGCTGATTGCATCGGGTTCGGATGCATCTTTTGATGCGATATTGTCAGCCTCTGTGCTGGCTTGTGCGCTACTATATTTGTGGTGCCATATTTCTTTGGAAGCATATGTGGGTGTGGCCATTTCCCTCGTGATTATCAAAGCCGGTATAGAGATGCTCAAAGAAACGCTCAATGATATTTTAGGCCAGCGCCCCGAACCGGAACTGGTCAAACAAGTCAAAGAAATCATCCAAGCAGAACCGCTGGTGCATGGCGTGTATGATTTGCTGATTAATAACTACGGCCCGAATAAAAACTATGCATCTTTGCATTTGGAACTCGACGATACGCTGACGGTGGCGCAGGTGGACAAATTAACGCGCAAAATAGAAAATGAAGTATTTCATAAAACGGGTATTATTTTAACCGGGGTGGGCGTATATGCCTATAATACCGGCGATGAAGAAATCGCTCACATTCGTAATACTATACAGGAAATCGTCCTCTCGCACGACTGGGCACTTCAAATGCATGGATTTTATGCAGACATCGCCAAGAAAAACCTGCAATTTGATGTGGTGCTTAGCTTTGACGTAGCGCACAAAGAGGCTATCAAAATCTTAACACAAGAAGCACAAGCCAAATTTCCGGGTTATGCTATTCAAATTACGCCAGACGTAGATTTAGCAGATTAGTATTTACAACACATAAGTAATAAGCCCTCTGTTTGGTTAGAGGGCTTATTTTTGCATACTGCTGCTCAGCATAAACTCCGAGCGTAAACTCCAGAACAATGAAATTGTTCGGATAAGAAGGAACCCCGGGTGTAAGCCCGGGAAGTTTCATTTGGACTTGTTAAATCCTTTCCAGATTAAGGCTGCCAGCGTTGCTCCGATAAACGGGCCGACCACAAATACCCACAACTGGCACAGGGCTTGTCCGCCTAACACCAAAGCGGGGCCAAAACTGCGGGCCGGATTGACGGAAGTACCGGTCAATGGGATCCCCATAATATGCACAAAGGTCAGGGTCAAACCAATAACCAAGCCAGCAATAACGGCGGTTTTTTCGGTAGAGGTTACTCCCAAAATGGTCAGCACGAAAATACAAGTTAAAATGGCTTCTACAATTAATGCACCGCACGCAGTTAAGCCGATGGATGAAGCGGCGCCATATCCATTAGCCCCTAAGCCGGTTACAGCAATACCGCCCAAGTTGGTCATGTTGATGATAGCAGCCAATACTATAGCGGCCAATAAAGCGCCCGCACATTGTGCAAAAACATAGCCCACAAAATCTTTGGTGGACATTTTTCCGCTCATCCATACTCCTAACGAAACAGCAGGGTTGATATGGCAACCGGAAATATCGCCGATAGCATACGCCATCGCTACGATAGACAACCCAAACGCAAAGGCAATCCCTAAAGTGCCAAGCGCCGCGCCTGCAATGGCCGCAGAACCGCAGCCAAACAGGGTCAAAACAAACGTGCCTAATAATTCGGCAGTATATTTTTTCATATATTCTCCTGGTATTTGTGCGCTGTGTAAGCCGCACAATTGATTCTTACCCTTATATTGTATCAATTTGGCATGAAGGCGGATTACAGACAATTAAACGGCTTTCGTGGTGGGATTAGTTATCAGGATAAATATAGTACAATACCTTTAAGAAATTATTTCACAAAAGGAGCCAACATGAAAATTATTCCCTTGAAATTCTACGACGGCGGTTATATGACACAAGCGTTCGCTTTCGGCGGTACCCGTGACAAAGCCGCTTGCGATCCTAATACCACCTATCCGTCCAGCTTGCAGAATTTTCTGATTGATGACGGAAAAGAAGTTATTTTATCCGATACCGGCCTTCCGAATAATTTCCAAGACATTCTTCCTAAACAAGGATCTCCTTTGTGGATGGGTAACAAAGTGGCTACTTTTGAAGAGGCCCTTGCTAAAACCGGATACAAGCCGGAAGATATTACTAAAATCGTTGTTACGCACAAACACCCCGATCATACGGGCGAGCTCCGTATGTTCCCTCACGCCAAGATTTATATTTCCCAAACCGAAGCAGACGCTATGAAATTAACCGGGGATAATATTGTGCGCGTGAATTTTACCGACGGGCCTTATAAGAACTTTCCGGAAAGCCAGCGCATTACAGATACGCTTGTAATGGTGCGTGCGGAAGGCCATACCAAAGGCAACTCCGTGTCTATTCTGCAAGACGGAGATATTTATTATATGTTCCACGGCGACGTAACCTATACGGATGCGGCTTTGCGGGAAGATGAATTGTCCGTCATCTTTGAAGATAAAGAAAAAGCCAGGCAAACGCTGACCCGTGTGCGTGAATTCTGCAAACAGAACCCCACGGTTTACTGTTCCACCCACTGCCCGGAAGGGTATCTCAACGTAGAACAGAAAAAGATTGTTAAGCTATAATTAAAGATTAAATCCACACCGCTCTTGCTTAACCGCAAGGGCGGTTTTTTCTGCCCAAAATATATAAGTCGGATCG
>JAZNEO010000170.1:0-3021 GCA_045588685.1 Candidatus Avelusimicrobium sp.
AAAAAAAAAAACGATGTCAAGCTTTTTTTATTTCCCGACGATAAAATAGCCAAAAAGGAAACCCCCCATCTGTCATTCCCAAGTGTCTTTGTCGGGAATCTCAACCGCTTTGTGTTTATAAAGACGAGATCCCCGATTACAAATTTCGGGGATGACAATTATTCAATCCTCGTCACCCCGCAGGGTTTCTATGCGGGGTATAATGTTGTTACGAAATGACCATATCCCGCATTATAACATCGCGGGATGACGAGAGTGAGTTTTTTCGGAATGACGGGAGTAGTGGTAATGCTGGATGCCAGAGAGTAAGTGACTCTAAGAGATGACGTGTATGGAATTTCAGGATGGATGTATTGAAAAAATAAAGCATAAAAAAACCACGCGTTTGCGTGGTTTAAATGGCGCCCTCTAGGAGAATCGAACTCCTCTTTTCGGATTGAAAATCCGACGTCCTAACCGATAGACGAAGAGGGCAAACAAATGTGCGCCCGGTGAGACTTGAACTCACGGCCCCCCGCTTAAAAGGCGGATGCTCTACCACTGAGCTACGAGCGCGAAAATCGAAAGATCAAAGAATTTGAAGAAGGGGTACAGTCCCACAACACATATAGTATATCAAATTTTTGCTGGTAAGAAAAGTTTTTATTTCTCTCTTACAATCTTATATATTTATTATAGCAATTTTTTAATCTCTTTGTCTGTCGCTTGCATTTTTCAACGGAAAAAATCTCTTTTTCCGCAGTAGCTGTATTTTGCTAAAATGTCTATATATGAGATACGTTTTATACTTTTTTACCTTGGCTTTAGTATTTACCGCCGGCATGTTGGTCGGGAATTTTTATGTTCCCGATCACAGAGCCACTATTGCAGCTGCCGTTTCCGTGCCGGATTTGGACAGCACCAACCCCGCTTTGTCTCAAGCTACCGAAGAAAATGCCCAGCAGGCGCTTTCTCAATTAACGCAGGCCTTGGAGGCTTGTCCGGTTGTAGTAAAGGAGGAAAGAGATGCTTTGTTTAACCAGATTTCTTTATTTCTGACCTTGCAAGATTTTCAATTAAAAAAAGCAATGTACGAAGCCGAAATTGCTAAAAATAGTATCGGCAGCCGCACAACTGCCAAATTTTCACACGCTGCCAGTGAATATGCCGCTGCCAAATTGCGCACGCAACAACGCGCAGACGAACTTTTTCTGCCGGTTGTTCCGAAAGAACAGACGCCTGCTTCTACTACGGAAAATACTACGCAAGTATCCACGGGCGCCGTAGCAGCACCCGTTGAAAAACCTGCTAACAAATAAGATTAGTTATTGTAAGGATCAAAGATAAAATGAGTGCCGTGTTTATCTTGTAATTTCGTGTTTGGCGAAATGATGGTATCTTGCAACTGACAGTGCCGCACGACTGCTTTTTCCCCCACCGACACATAGGGCCCGAGCACGCAATCTTCCACTACTGCGGAAGGATCAATCCAACACGGCTCAATAATCCGAGTTGATGACGAGATTTGAACTTTTTCAGACGGTATTCTGTCCAGTAAAGCATGATTGGCATATAGCATACTGTCTAACGTGCCACAATCAAACCAATCATTCATCACTATCGGTTGAATGGAAAGCCCTTTTTCGAGCAGATTTTCTAAAGCATCCGTTAATTGGATTTCGTTTTTGACCGTTTTACCTGAGGCAATAACTTCTTCCAAACTTTCAAATAAAGCAGCACTGTCTAAAAAGGAATAAGCACCAATCAAAGCTAAATTACTTTTCGGATGTTCCGGTTTTTCTTCAAAACCGACAATTTTGTGATCATCCAGTTCTACCACGCCAAAGCGATGCGGGTCCTCTACCATTTTTACTCCGACTCCGTTGATATTTCCTTGCACCAGCGGTGCCAAATCTCCGTCAATGATGGTATCCCCCAAAACAATCAGGCACGGCCCTTGCACGGCTTGTTTGGCTAAATATACTGCATGACCTAGGCCTTTTTGTTCTTCTTGTTCAATAAACACCGCATCTAAGTGCGGATAATGGGAGCGGACAAATTCAATCAAACTCTCTTTTTGATACCCGACGATAAACACCACCCTCTTAATCCCGCACTGCTCCAGCTGGGCCAAAATATGGGCAATAATGGGCTTGCCGGCCACCGTGAGCATGGTTTTCGGGCAATGGGCCGTATAAGGCAGTAGTCGCACGCCTTTGCCGGCGGCGGGAATAATAGCGGTATAGGGTTTCATATCAGCTCCGTCCGGTTTCTTTTAATAACTCCTGATACATCTGCAGTTGCGCTCCGTACACTTGCGCGGCTTCTTGCGGTGTATAGGCACTGCGGTAGGTCCAGTTTTCATCGCCTACCGTGCCGGGTACATTAATTCGGTCTAAAGTGCCGATAATATCTTGCCAAGAAAATAATGTCAATGCACTGGCACTGGTTAGTACCCGACGTAAAATCGTTTTTTGCACGTCTAACGTAAACGGCACATTGCCGTCGGTTTTTTGGGCCGAAATCATTTCCCAAATGTGCGCGCGCTCCCATTGGTTTTCTGTTTCCCACCAACCGCGCAGGGTTTCTGTATCGTGTGTAGAGGTGGTGGCTAAAGACACTACCGGGTAATTACGCGGTTCGCGGTAGTATCCGTTATCCTCGCGCTCCCAACGCAATACCTTATAGCCCGGTATTTTCAAATCCACTAACATCCGGCGCACATAATTAGGAATCACACCTAAATCTTCCCCCACCGGCATGGCACCGTTGGCACTTTCTAAGACCATTTTTAAGAACGCATAACCGCGGTCTATTTGTGCTTGTTCGTCCGTGATATCAAAATAGCCTTTCTCGCCATTCGGGCCAAACACATATGTGCGGAAAAAGCCTACCAAATGATCCAAGCGGAACACATCATACAGTTGCACCGCGCGTTGAATTTTGCGCCGCCACAAGTCAAAATTGTGTGCTTGAATATAGTCCCAATTATACGCCGGAAGACCCCAGCATTGGCCCTTTTGGGAAAACTGGTCCGGCGGG
>JAZNEO010000171.1:0-5343 GCA_045588685.1 Candidatus Avelusimicrobium sp.
CTATATAAGGTGCTTTGATCATTTTTTTAAATGATACTAAAAAAAAAAACGATGTCAAGCTTTTTTACAATACTTTTTCTTTCCGAAGAAAAAGTATCTATTAACATCCTCGGCAAAAAAGCAAAAAATACCCGCTTTGGAAGCGGGTATTTTGTCAGATAAGGAAATTTCGATTAACGAGCAGCTGTGCGGAAGAAATTGCCCCGCGTGTTACGCGCTAAACGCGGCATACCGGTCATTTTATTGGCCTCTATGAGTACTTCCTTGCTATTAGGTAGCACCATCGTTTCGGCAGCACCAAAAATATCGCCTTCTTTGATAACACCTAATTTACCATGGCTATTGATTTGTACTTCTAATTTCAGATTGCCTTCTACCGTAGAAGCCAACAAATCATCTTCTCCCAGTTCAAAAGCAAGCGGAAATTTAGGATTTACCACTCGTTTAATGGCCACCGGCACATCCGCTTCATTTTTAACAATAATGGCGCAGGAATTGTTGTCAGCCTCCGCTACGGTTGTCAACCGTTCCGGTACAGTAATTGTACCGCTAATGGCAAAACGAGCCGGACGCACCTGTCGATGTGCACACATCCAACATATCGCCAAACTAATTGCTACTACTACTAAAACTAATTTCTTCATAACTCACTACTGGCTTATTGTTTAAAAAAGCCCCACAAGTTTTGATTGTATACCCAGCCGCGGCATTTGCCTTGTTTTTTATCAGCCGGATCATCTTCTACTTGGATCCAGTTCCCTTTTTTAGAAATATATTTGAACGGATAACCTTTCTCTACAGTGCACACAATTTCCGTGCTGGTGCCCGGGCCTTTGCGTACGTTCAAATCCACTTTAGCAGACATGCCGCCATTGGGGCTGAGCAAGGAAGAGGAAATCCAACCGGAAAATCCTTCAAAATCTTTCACTTGTACCCATTCCTTATCGGAGCTGGCTTTGACCATGATCAACGGAGTATATTTCCACGCATACCATTTGACAGCACATTTGGTGCCGGCACAGGTACGAATGTTCGCTTTCGTAGTGTTTACGCTCGCATATTTCTGAGCAAACACAGGAGCAACTAGACCCAACATCAATACAACAGCTGTAATTTTTTTCATCGGTTAAATATCTCCTTCCTGACAAAATAAAATCTACTATACAAAGTATAGCAAATATTATATAGGTTTTGCCAACCCCTCCTTTTTAGGTAAAACCAAAAAAGCTATAATAAGAAAAATAACTAGCAGGAGAAACCAGTATGAAAGAACAAGTACAACAAGTAATAGATCAAATTCGTCCTATTTTGCAAGCAGACGGCGGAGATATACAGCTCGTCGGGGTAGATGAAAAAACCGGTATTGTGACCGTTGGCTTACGCGGCCGATGTGGCGGTTGCCCGGCAGCTCAAATGACCCTCAAAGCTGTGGTGGAACGCAAAATTAAAGAGATTGTTCCGGGTGTAACGGCTGTAGAACGTGTGTAATTTATGAAGATAGACCTGCATACCCACTCTGTGTTTTCCGATGGAACTTCTTCTCCAGAAGAAGTAGTGTACGAAGCGCGGAAGGCCGGTGTAAAGCTCTTTGCACTGTCCGACCACGATACCACAGAGGGGGTTTTGCAAGCACAAACAGCCTGTCAAAAACAAGGCATAGAATGGGTAAGTGCCGTGGAAATCAGCACCCGCGAACATGACCACTTACATTTTTTAGGCTATCAAGTAAATTTACAAAATTCCGCTTTTCAACAATTCTTGCGCACCAATCGCGAAAACCGCAATAACCGCATTCGCAAAATTATTGCCCAGCTAGCCCAAAGCGGGGTAGACATTACGGAAGAAGATGTTTTCTCGTTAGCGCCTCATACGGTGTCGCGCGCACACGTAGCGGATGCGTTACGCAAGAAAAAAATTGTTTTCTCTCGGCAAGAAGGGTTCCGGCATTATTTAGTGCCCGGCAAAGCAGGATACGTTCCCTCTGCCGGCGTTACGGTAGTAGAGGCCATACAGCAAATCAAAAAAGCAGGCGGTCTGGCGGTAATGGCACATCCGGGACTGGTGCAAGAAGTATGGGATTTTCCAAAATGGGTAGAAGCGGGTTTGGACGGGTTGGAAGTATTTTATCCGGCCCATAGCTACACCCTCAAACAAGAACTACTCAAAATTGCACGCAAATATGATTTGTTTGCTACGGGCGGTTCTGACTATCACGGCCCTCATGCCAGCCGTAACACTTCGCTAGGCATGGATATTCCCACTCCCTACGCAGACCGACTTGTACGCAAACTGCTCGGTAAGTAATTAGTACGCCGGAGCTTCTCCGCCGCCAAAATCAACCCTGTTATCTTGCCCTTCATCGTTTACACTGGCATCTCCCGTCGGATTTTCTACGTTGCCATCTGTTTTTGGTGAGCCAAGCAGCCGCTGTATTTGAGCACGCAACCAATTGACCGCAGAAACGGAAGGCGTTCCTTCTCCTTCTAAACGATGAGAGGATATTTCAATACCAAAGAGGAGTATCCCAGTTAATAAAAGTCCCGGTAATAAAAAGGCCACCCAGGGCTTGGCACTCCATTCTAGTAACGTACCGAACAAGGCCGCTATCCCAAAAGTTACTACAGAAGTGGCTGACAACATAGCCGAAACTGTATTGGATATTTTACGCGTATGATCTGCCGTGTATCCGCCTACAATCGGAGATATGTTGGTAAGACCCAAAGCAGCTACCACAACACCTACCATTTGTAGTGCCCAAATACCAGAAGCAATAGCTCCCAAAGATAACATAACAGAGGCTGCACTTAATATGAGCATACTGCCTAAACTCTGTTTCTTAATGAGGGTCTTACTAGCTATTTTCAAATCATGTTTCATCACAGCCGTGCCCAATATTCTACCCACAATAATCGGTAACGTGAACATAATTAAGGAGTGAATAAGCCACGTATTTTCATCTGCCGGGTAATGGTCCCTAAACAAATTATTTACGTACAAGCCCAAGATACTCATGTTGGCCCCGTGGGCGATAGTTTTAGCTACACCGTGACGGAAAAGCTGATTGTATTTTTGTGTCCCGAAGAATTCGGTGCCTATCTTTTTAACATCCTGCCACAAATTGGTCTTCTCCGGCACAAATTCTGCTTCTTCTAAGGTTTGGCTATGCATCTTAAACGCATTATATAATGCCAAAATAGTCATTGTAACAGCAGAATATATCGGGAAATAAACGCTCCAATCCCAAGTCTGTCCCAATAAACTTCCCAACCCAATCGCAACCGGCGGAATCACATAATTGGACATATTTCCAACCACTTGCTTAAAGACACTTAAATACCCTTGTTTAGCTTGATAATCCCCTTTCTTAGTAACGGATAACAAAGTAGGTTTCATGGCCACATCAATAAAAGCTGCTCCCATACCTAGCGCAATAAAACTCGCTATTAATAATTGCTTCTTAACTTCTGTAGCAGGGCCCATATCGCCCGCAATTCCTCCAAGCATCGGCAATACAAAGGACAATAAGCACAAGGCCATACCGATATTCATGCTGATTAAACGGCCGCGGCTACTATTGATAGAACCGTCCGGATTTCGAGATAACCGTTCTTGCAAGAGACCCACCGCAAACGAGGACAATCCCATAACCACCGAAGTTACCCCGCCGAAGATATACATCTCTTGCTGGCTCAAAGTAAAGGACGCCTTGGCAAAAGTGGCAATGGTGCTCGACACATTTCCAAGACCCGCCAACACATAAATCAAATACATCGGCCATAGACGGTTATTCATCAAGGCCAAACCTTCTGCCACTTTACGCAATCCAAAACCAGACGTTGCAAATACACGGCCTTCTTTTGTGATAGGGATATCAGCTCTTAAACGAGTGCTTTCAATTTTGTCTCTTCTATCATCCTCTTTATAAGTGCTTTCAAATAAATCGGCTTTCCCTTTTTCTTCTCCGATTACCGCGTATACTTCCTGATTTTCTTGCAACTTAAATCCGGCAGGCGGCTCCACCAGCCAATAGTCAATAATTCGGTTGTGATGATACAGCGGGATGGCCATTACCGTATGTTTAGCCGCCAGTGCAGGATTTTCTTTCACTGCTTCTGCAGCAGCCATCACACGCTCTTCCACCGTCTGTAATGCTAATTTTTTTACGGCATCGGGCAGTTTCGTGGCCAAAATGGCTTTCTTCAATTCGCTATGATATACCGCCAAGAAAGCCTGATCTTCCGCAAACGAATCAATTATATCCGTTTCCATAGCCAAAAATTCAAATATCGCCCGCTGTTTGGCCAAGGGCTGGACTTCTTTCAAAATCTTCGTATATCTGGCTTGTAAGAAACGATTGAGCAGATTATTTCGCTTTTTAGGAGATTGGTTTGGATCTGTTGACGTACCCCCTACTGCCAGAAGCGCTAATAGTTGCGAGGCAAATGCAGAGGACGTAAACATATTGGCCAAACCAGCTTCTTGTCCTGCTTGACTCGCAGGGGCTGTCTCTTCTGCCGCTTCTTTGACCGTCTCCTCACCGGTTTCTTCAGCAACAACAGGAGCAACTGGTGCCTGTGTTCGCGCTTGGTAAAAGGGGTTATTGCGCAAGGCCCAAGGAGCCACATATTTTAGGTAAAAATAGTCCCGGACATTTTGTAATCCGCTTTGAATTTTAGCGGTAATCGGATATCCTTGTCGTTGGTAATCTAACTGTATTGCCGCGTTATCAGTTTGATAATTCATCAATCTGCGTTGCCAATCTTGATATTGGTTCAACTGCGTTTGGGTACTGGCGCTCGCTCTTATTTGGTCATAACTGAGTCGAGCATTATAGTCATGGACTTGTGTTTGATACTGGCCCCACGCACCAGTCGTCTGTAAAGAAGAGGGCGTAGAGAAGAAGTTGCTACTCTTCATACGCTCCGGATCCCAGAACGCACCTAAACTCAAACTGCCCGGAGAGAACCATTTCAGCCAAGCAAACGGTTTTACCCCGGCATTTAACGTTCCTAACCCCACAGCGGCATGTGTCGTCTGATGGGCCGCCATTGCCATTTCAGCCCCGCTACTGCGCAACCCGGCCGTCAGCCCGCGGGCACCACCTAAATCCATCGCCGAAACGCCTTTGGTGGCATCTGCCCAACTAAGTGTACGACCCATTACACGCCCGGTTTGGGCCAAATCTACTACTTGCACCACTTTGGCGCTATTAGCGGCTACCGCCGTTTTTGCCGCGGCCATTTCAGCATTGATCGGCGAAAATGTTGTCGTACCTGCCACAAACCACGTAGCGGCCGCCCGTTTCATCCCACGCCATATCTGCTGCGTACGGCTTAAATTCAT
>JAZNEO010000172.1:0-12623 GCA_045588685.1 Candidatus Avelusimicrobium sp.
GCTACATCCGGTACTACTAAAGAAGCTGTTTCCGTAATATCGCCCGGATGAGAGGCCCCCAATTCAAACACGCCATATTCGTGTTTGGGTTGTATTTCTAATAAGGAAAAGGGAACGCCAAACTGATTGTTAAAATTGCCCATATTCGCCACGGTTTCTCCCGCTTGACTACAAATAGATTTAAGCATTTGTTTAGTCGTACTTTTTCCGTTGGAACCGGTAATAGCAGCTATTTTGAGCGTGTGATTTAAGCGGTGGTATTTGGCCAATTCCTGCAATGCTATTAAACTATTCTTGACCGCAATACTCGATACTTGCGGAGGCAAGACGGGCAGGCGATTTTCTTCTCCAATGATTACGGTAGCGCCTTGCTTGACGGCCTGATCAATAAATTGATGTCCGTCATGCGTAGCTCCTTTTAATGCCCAAAAGATATCTCCGCTGGCAATTACTCGGCTATCTGTCACAAAAGATTGTATCACCCGATTAGGCTCCGTAGTATGTAAAGTACCCTTTATAATAGAAGCTAATTTAGTTAAAGACAAGTTTAATTTCATAATTTCTCCTTAAATCCGTTATTTGTTTTGTTTCACTAGTTCTTCCGGCTTATCCGGCGCAACCGCTTGCATGGATAACAAGCCCTCTGCTACTTCCTTAAATACCGGAGCCGCTGCCGTACCACCAAAGGTGTATTTGGCAGGATTATCTAAAATAATCAAAATCGTAAATTGCGGGTCTCCAATAGGAGTAAATCCACAGAAGGATACCACGTGACGCCGCTTGGCATAGCCGCCTTCTTTATCTAATTTTTCTGCCGTTCCGGTTTTGCCAGCCACGCTATAACCGGTTATTTGAGCTTTTTTGCCGGACCCTTCCAATACGACGTGCTCCAATACCTTTTTCATAATCTCAACGGTTTCCGGTTTAATGACACGGCGAATTTTTTGCACTTTTGCTTTAACTTCTTTTCGGCCGTCGGCATATTCAATACGGTCTATCAAATGCGGTTGTAACAGCCAACCGCCGTTAGCAATAGCCGAGTAAGCACTAATCAACTGAATGGGAGTTAAAGAAATACCATAACCATAACCTTTGGTGGCCGTATCCACTTTCGTCCATTGGTTATAGGGAGGGACATATCCTTTTGATTCCCCAGTAAAATTAATATCTGTTTTGGTACCAAAGCCGAACGCTTTAATATAGTAAAACAAATTTTTAGCCCCTAATTCCAAAGCTATTTTACCCGCACCGATGTTGGAGGATAGGGCCATAATTTCAGGAATCGTCAATTCTTCTTGTTTATGTTGTTTATCTTTTACCACCACGCCCCGAGCAATTTCCCAATTACGGCCACTCATGTCAATGGAATCATTAATAGATACGGTACCGGCGTCTAAAGCAGCGGTAATGGCAATCGTTTTAAAAGTAGAACCGGGTTCGTAAGTAAACTGAAAAGGCAGAGATTGACCATCTTTATGTGGATAAGAAGCGGCGGCCAAAATACGTCCGGTTTGAGGTTGTTGTACTACAATAATGCCATGTTCCGGTTCGTAATCTTTAACCGCTTTAGCTAAAGCTGTTTCCGCATAATATTGCGCCAACATATCAATAGTTAAATATAAACTGCCCACCGATTTTTCTTCTTTCAAACTGCGATTATAAATCACTTCCCCCCGACGAGCACGCTTGGCACGGCGTTTACTAATGTCCTGACTCAACTCATCATTAAACATCAGTTCCAAGCCGGAAAGTCCTAAATTTTTAGAATTAGCCGCACCCAATAGATCAATCGCGCTATCACCATACGGATGGATACGCTCATATTCCGGGGTCACTTCTAATCCTTGTCCTAATGTGGTGTGTAATACCGGCGCTAAATGCATATATACATCCGGCTTTATTTTTTTAGCCACAAAGAAGAATTTATTGTCCTTGCGGTTCCACTTTCGTTCTAAATCTTTACGTGAAATTCCCAAGGTATTTATCAGAAATTCTTGTGTTTTGGCAGGATCTTTAACATATTTTTTACTGATTCCACACGAATGAGTTCTTACAGATTCTGCTAAAGAACGGCCTTTTACGTCATAAATTTGGCCGCGTAACCGATCTTCTTTTAAATAATCGTAAATAGAGCGTTCTGCTTTGGTAACAAATTTATCATGCTGAAAAGTTTGCATATAAAATAAACGTCCCACAATAATGAGCGGAGCCACCAAACAAATGATCCCGCATAGTTTCATGCGGGCTTTGGCATCATACATAAAAGGGGTTTTTTTCTTCAGCATTTATTTATCCAATACCACAACCGATTGCGGTGGTGTACGACGCAATTTTAATTTTTCTTGTGCTAAGGGTTCGATAGTTTGTGGACCGCCTAGACGTGCTTCTTCTAATTTTAAGTACTGATTACGCGCTTCTTTAATTTCCACTTCATTTTGTAATTTACCGATTGTCCGGCCGGAGCGTGCCACTTCGATACGCATCATGACAATTCCAAAGGTGATAATACTGATAATAAATACGATTTTAAATAGTTTCATTTTATTTTCTCAATGACTCTTAATTTTGCACTGCGCGCACGTGAATTTTGCCGAATTTCCTCATAGGACGGCACAATAACATGTTTATTGACTAGTTGCCATTGGCCACCGACTACCAGCTCTTTGAAACGGAGTTTAACCAAACGGTCTTCCAACGAATGAAATGTCAACACCGCCGCTCTTCCTCCCACACCTATCACCTGCGGCAATAAGGAGGTCATTTGGTCCACACATTTTAATTCTTCATTGACCGCAATGCGCAAAGCTTGAAAAGTTTGAGTAGCCGGATGAATTTTTCCACGCCCATGCACTACACTCTCTACTAATTTTTTGAGTTGTCCGGTCGTAGTAATCCTTTCTTGCCGGCGGCTTGCCATAATAGCCATAGCAATGGCATGGGCATGAGATTCTTCGCCATATTCTGTCAAAATCCGTTCTAACTCTGTTAATCCCCACTCATTCACTATTGTTTCTGCCGTTAAGGAAGCGTCCAGATCAAAACGCATATCTAACGGCCCGTCTCGTAACAAACTAAATCCTCTGGCAGGATTGTCTAATTGGTAGGAACTCAACCCCAAATCAAACAAAGCTCCGTTTACATCCTTCACTCCATACTGGTCTAACACTTCCCGCGCTTGCGTGTAGGATGCATGCACGGCAGTCAAACGCGCATCAGCTATGTTACGTTTAGCCATTTGCAGGGCTTGCTCATCTTTGTCAAATCCAAAGAAGCGGGCTTGCGGCCCTAAGCGGCTCAAAAATAATTTACTATGCCCACCCAGTCCTAAAGTACCGTCCATATATACTCCATTGGGCTGGGTTAATAAAACAGAGGCAATTTCCTTAGCTAAAATAGGAATATGTTTCCACGTCTGCTGCATTAAAAATTCCCCTGATATCCGTTTGTCGGCACCATCTTCAACTTAGGAATTACCGTACGCTGAGAAGATGGCTGAGCAGGTTGCGCAACTGGTATGGACACCGTTTGTGTGGAGGATAAAACCTGCTGGGGTACCGCTCCGTTAGGAGGTGTGGAATTAGGAAACAATTGTTTCCCTACTTTTTTAGACAAATCAAATAGCCATACATTTTGCAACACAGATATTTTATTAAATGGCATACCATAGGCACGATACAGGGCCTGATAGACGGGAGTGCCGGCTTTTAATTCATTGCAAAAACGGTAAAATTCGTCTCGGCTGTGGCTGTTAAGCAAATAATCTACAATGCTGAAGGCTTCTGTATACCATAGCTCAGCCTGCTGCGTGGTCAAGGAGGAAATATCCTCCATCTGCATTAAATCTTCCAACGGAATATATTGTCCCATCAAAATTTTCCGCAAACCGTCATCTACCCAGCTTGGTTTACGATGTGTCACATAGATTTGCATATATACGGCCATTCCTTCCGATAACCACAAGGGAGAAATACTGGGTAAAAAATAACCGTCGAAGTACAAATGGGTTAATTCATGTACAGAGAGCTGATAAAAATTTTTCCCCTCCAACACATACATGGTGTCAGCACGCAAATCCGAAGCCGCCCCAGACCAGGAGGGCCGTTTTGTAAAATCCATGTAACTATCTTTATTGTCAAATAACATTACCAATACTTTATTAGGTTTAGCCACCAACGTAAAAGGAGTTAAATCTAACATCAAATCACCATGAATATTATCCAGCACGGTTTTTAACTTATCAGTTACGGGTTGCTCTTCACGGTAAATCAAATAACTATATGTTTCTGCTGTCATAAAGCCCGGAGGAGGAGGAATCCAGCGTACTTTATTTTGGGCACTGCTGTCATAGCGGAACATAGAAGGAATTTCCTGCACCTGGCTGCCTGCTACAGATAAATCTTTGTGCACGCTTTCTAATCCATTCAGCATTTTTTCAAATTCATTTTTGGCAGTATCTCGCTCTTGCGGTGTTTCGGGCTCATTGAATAGTTCATCAAATACCTCTTGAGACACCTCATGACGAGTGATTGAACCCTCCTGCGATGAAGAGGAGTTGTCTGGTACGGCGAGTACTTTTCGATACACGGCTTTAACATCTACGTTAAAATGGCGCAAAATAGGCGGGGTAATGAGTAAAATTACCAACACCCAAAGCAAAATTGTAATTTGTTTCATTATATCCATGCTGAGAATACCGCCAAATATCGTGTTTTCATTTCATCCGGTAATATATATTGTATCGGATTTTGAGACTGTATGCCTAGACGAGTTACTAAAGCCTCGTCTGCTTGCCCGGGTTGACTTTGATAGGCTGTCAATATTCCCCCCTTTTTTACACAAGGGACCAGTAGCGGCAATATATCATTAATCTGTCCCATAGCACGCTCAGTTACTAAATCAAAGCTGCCCGGTGTTTCCTGACCTAAACGGATATTGCAAACCGTCACATTTTTTAAACCCAGTTTCAAAACAGCCCAATTCAAAAAAGTACAGCGTTTTTGCAAACTTTCTACCAATGTTACTCGTACGTGCGGACAAAGAACCGCTATGGTAATTCCGATATATCCGGCTCCGGTCCCCATATCAGCAGCCATGCTGTTTACAGGTAATTCTTTGCATATACTGGCCACGGGGAAAGCATCCGCAATATGACGAGTAAAAATCTCATTTTTATCAGCTACGCTGGTTAAATTCAATACTTCCTTTTTTTCCCAAACTAAATCTACATACTGGGCCAAGGTATGCCATACCATATCGGTAATTGTAAGGCCCAGTCCAACTGCAAAACTATTCAACTTTTGACGCATGTTTAAGTCTCCGATAGCGTTCTATGTGGATGGCCAAGAGCTGAATATCCGCCGGCGTAATACCCGGGATACGAGATGCTTGCCCCAACGTGCGCGGGCGCACCGTTTTCAATTTTTGACTGCTTTCAATTAAAATACCTTTCACTGCAGCAGGATCAAAGCCTTCCGGAATAATAATATTATCGGCCTGCGCTAATTTTTCAGCATCTTTTTTGTTACGTTCATAGTATCCGGCATATTTTTGATGAACATCTACGTGAAAACGTACCTTTTCGGCAGTCCACGGATATAAACCGTCTTCCTCTACTACGTGATTGCTATTTTCGAGCAGTTTTTCCACTTGTTGGCGATATTTTTCAAAAGCCGGTTGATACTTTTTGTCTAAAGTTCCTAACTTAAATCCGTACGGGCACAACCGTAAATCCGCATTATCATTACGTAGTAAAATGCGATATTCTGCCCGGGAGGTAAACATACGGTACGGTTCATTGACACCTTTGGTGACCAAATCATCAATCAATACCCCTATGTAGGCCTCATCCCGGCGCAATACAAAGGGCTCCCGGCCTAACACTTTATGGGCGGCATTTACTCCCGCCATAAATCCTTGCCCTCCGGCCTCTTCATATCCGGTGGTACCATTCATTTGACCGGCACAAAAGAGCCCGGAAACTATTTTACTTTCCAAAGAAGGATATAAATCCATCGGGTCAGAGAAATCATACTCCACGGCATATCCGGCCCGCGTAATGGTGGCTTTCTCTAAGCCAGGGACAGACTTTAACAACGCCCGTTGCACATCTTCTGGCAAACTGGTTGAAAAACCCTGGATATAATACTCTTCGGTATTGTTTCCCTCCGGCTCTAAGAAAAGCGGATGGCTTTTAACATCGGGGAATTTTTTAGTTTTATCTTCTACTGAAGGACAATATCGCGGTCCCATGGCATGAATTTTGCCGCTATACATAGCCGAACGATGCAAATTTTCGCGCAAGATTTTATCCGTTTCTTCCGTTGTACGCGTAATATAACAGGATAAAAATTTCCGCTTAGCTAAGCTACCGGCATCACTAAAATGCGAAATGGGTTGAAAAGGATTGTCCGATGGTTGCAAGCGAAATTGCGAGAAATCAATATAGCGGGCATTAATGCGCATAGGCGTGCCCGTTTTAAAACGAATAATATGCAATCCTAACGCCTTCAAACTATCGGAAAGACGGTTACTGGGCATATCGTTATAACGGCCCCCCGGAAACATTTCTTCTCCGATATGGATAGTACCGCCTAAAAAAGTGCCCGTGGACAGAATAACTGTTTTTGCGGAATAAAAAGTATTACGCAAAGTTAAGACACCGTTCACGCCTTGGTCATCCGTGGTAATTTGCACGGCTTCGTCCTGCATGATATCCAAATTAGGTTGCAATTCCAAAGTATGTTTGAAGGTGAATTGATAGGTTTTTTTATCACATTGTACCCGCGGCGAATGTACCGCAGGGCCTTTGCCGGTGTTGAGCATATGATAATGTACAGCGGCCGCATCGGTCACTAATCCCATGGCTCCGCCCAAAGCATCTATCTCACGTACGATTTGGCCTTTTGCAATTCCGCCGATTGATGGGTTACAAGACATTTGAGCAATGGTGTCTAGGCTTTGCGTAAGTAGCAAAGTACGTACTCCGATTTTAGCCGCGGCTAATGCGGCTTCACATCCGGCATGTCCGCCGCCAATCACAATCACATCATATAAATCTGGACAAGTAAACATTTATTTTCCTATGCAAAATTTAGAAAAAATAACATCTAATACGTCGTCGGGAGTTACCTCCCCTGTTAAATCTTTCAGGGCACGCAAAGCTCCGCGAATATGTTCGGCATAAAGTTCCAATCCGCGACGATTATTTAGTTGCACTAAGGCACTTTCCAATTCCGTTTGCGCTTCTAAAATGGCCTGGTATTGACGTAAATTGGAAATCAGAATACCCTCTTGTGCTTGGGCAGGTGGCACCTCTACAAATTGCATCAACTGCTTACGCAAAGTCTCAATTCCCTCTCCGGTTTTGCAGGATACGTACACTGTGTATTGAGCTCTCCCTTCCAACGCACAATGTTCTTGCGATGCTTCATCGGTTTTATTTAATACCAGTACCGCCGGTTTTCCCGCATGTTGCACATTGTCCCACAAAGCCTCTTCTTGTGCCGTTAAAGAACGAGTTAAATCCGCAACGAAGAAAACCACATCTGCTTTTTCCATGGCTTTTAAACTGCGTTTCATACCTTCTTGTTCCGCAGGGTCTAAAGCGTGGTCTCGGATGCCCGCTGTATCGGTTAAAATAATTTTTTGGCCCTCTATATCCAAGGTTTCCTCTACCGTATCTCGTGTAGTGCCGCTTTGTGCAGACACAATAGCCCGGTCAAATCCTACCAAGGCATTAAGTAAACTGGATTTACCGCAATTAGGAGCCCCTACTAAAGCGACTTTCAATCCTTCTTTAAGCAATCGGCCGACAGAAAAAGTATCTGCCAAACGCCCTAAGAGATTGATCTGCTGGCGTAAGGTTTTCATCACACTTTCTTCATCTAATGGTGACATCTCTTCGTCGACATCATCTAGGCGCACTTCTATTTGAGCCAGTGTTTCCGTCAGAGTTTGTTTCGTGTTTGTTAGTTGATTACTTAATCGTCCGTCTAAAGAAGAAAGAGCTACCTCATGAGCCGATTTATTGCCCGCCGCGATTAAATCACAGAGGGCTTGCGCCTGTATCAAATCCATCTTTCCGTTTAAGAAAGCGCGATAAGTAAATTCCCCCCGCTTGGCCGGCACGGCACCCAAAACACATAATAGTTCCAATAAACGTCCGCGAATATAAGCAGAACCGTGTAATGAAATTTCTACCACTTCTTCTCCCGTAAAACTACGTGGGGCCGGGAAATAAGTGACTAGAGCCTCATCTAGCAATTTGCCCCCATCATACAGACGGCAAAAAGTTTGCACCCGCGGCAGAAATTCTTTCTTTCCGTTTGTTAATTGTAGTAACAAAGGCAGGGCTTTCGGTCCGCTGATGCGCACCAAAGACACTGCACCTTGTCCCGCAGCAGTTGCGGGGGCGCAGATAGTGGTAACCATATTTATTATTTTATAATTTTTTGAGAGGTCTGTGAAGGATTTTTTCCGTACGCGCGCGAAAAAAATCCCGCCGTTTGGCGGGATTTAACCAAAAATGTACAGGTTAGCGGTCTTTTTCAATATATCCAAACCGCTCCAGAAAAGTATCTTCGTTACGCCAGTTGGGGCTGACTACTACTTGCAATTCCAAGCGGTAGGGACGTCCCAAAAATTCCTCAATGCGTTTTTGTGCTTTTTGCCGCAAAGCCGCAATAGCGCTTCCGCCTTTGCCAATCAAAATGGGCTTTTGGCTTTCACGTTCCACGTGGATAATGGCCCGGATATAATTCTTAGCGCCCAAATTTTCTGTGAATTTTTCTATTTCCACTTGGGTACTGTATGGGATTTCTTTCTGATAAAGTTTGAAAATCTGTTCCCGAATAAATTCGGCTGCATAAAAACGTTCCCAACGATCCGTCCACTGACCGGCCGGGAAATAAGCCGGGCTTACCGGCAAAGCGGATGCAACGGCCTTTTTTAGAGTGTCCACTCCTTGCCCGCGCAAAGCACTGATTTCAAATACTTTTTCAACTTTAGGTAATTCCTGTTTAATGTTTTGCTGCAAAGCCGCCAACGCAGTTTTGTCTTTGACAAGATCTGCTTTATTAAGTACCAAATAAACAGGACAATAAGCCGCGGCAATTTTGGCAAATAAATCCTTATGGGCGGGCAAATCCGGTGCGGAAGCATCTATTAACAACAAAATAATATCGGCATCTTCCCCCACTGCCCGATCTACGCAAGCGACCATTGTTTGTTGTAATTTGTAATGAGGACGCAAAAAACCCGGAGTGTCAACAAATACAATTTGAAAATTTTCCCCCTCGGCAATGGCTAAAATGTTTTGCCGCGTGGTTTGCGGTTTATCAGTTACGGGCGATAAAAGCCCTCCCGCCAATGCATTAAGCAAAGTGGACTTACCGGCATTAGGTAATCCGGCCAGTACAGCAAAACCACTGTGAAAATTTTCGGAAGACATATATATATTGTACCTGATTTTCCTTATTTAGCGGCGTGTGTTTTTAACGCTTGATGCGCTAAAGCCTGTTCCACCGCTATTGCTAATTGATCCGCGCACGAAGTGCCCTTGCCGCCGCAATCGTTTCCTTTTAATAACTCTACAACACGTTTGGCCTCTGTTCCTTGTAACAGTTTAGCAATGGCCGCCGTGTTACCTGGGCAACCTCCGTCAAAGCGGATATCATAAATTTTGCCATTTTCCAAAGCAAAAGAAATTCCGCTCGGGCAAATACCTTGTGTGGTAAAAGAATAGGTTTGCATAAAATACTCCTATATAGTTTTTTATATTTTACCATTTAGAAGGACCCATCTTGCAACATAGGTCCTTTAAGCAAGAAGAAATAGGTCCAAATTCCCTTGAAAATTATATAAAAATGAAATACCATATAATAAGGAAATTTAATTTAGGAGCGTCTATGAAGAAATTACTTACAACTGTATTGTTACTGACCTGCTTTTTATCTACCAATTTGTTTGCCATGAGTTTGGATGAGCAAGAGTCAAGAATAGATGAAGCACTGAAAAAACAGAGTGCTTCTTATGAGGATGATAGTCTAAGTGAACAAGAGAAAGAAGAGGAAGCAAATGAAGACGAGCAAGATTTAATCGCGTTGCCGGATACAGTGAACCAAAACCAATCTTCCTCTCAAATTTCTTCATTGACAACAGAAGATAGTTCAAACATTCTTACAAGCGATGCCTATAAAGAATCCCAAAGGAGAGAACTTTGGGAAAAGCAGCGTATCGAGTTGGATAATTACATTGCGGAAAGTTATTGGGTTACCTGGAAATTGGAAAGCATCGGGGATGTACAGCTTGCTGTTTCCTTAAACAGACTAGGCTTTTTACCGGTTCATATTGCTGCCCAAGCATTTGGCGTGAAAGACATCTCTGACAGATTGGAAGATTTTGTGACAAAGCAACTCATGCAAAATAAAGGAAAAATGCTTGATCCCATATCTACCAAACATCGCCTTGAAACACTCTACGTCAAAATACAGTACAATGCTTTTAATTTATTAAAGATCACTACTGATGATTATTTCAATTTAATCAGAGAATATCCCGAGGTAAAGTATTTATTTGATGACTTATACGTCTTTTTCAAATGGCGCGCTCACTTGCATGATTATTACGACAACTACGTTGCGTCAACCGATCCGGCCATAGGGAATGCTTATAAGGAGTATTTAAAGGCACCAAAAGTACGTTTCCATACTTATCTGCGTAAAAATTTTCCTCAAAAGGTATTTGCAGATTATTTACAAGCTCCCAATGATTATCGATACAATGAGTATTTGATGTACAAAGTATTCAGAAGAGCTGTCAGAAGAAACTCCTTTTTAGGTTGGAGCGAACTGGCACTGATTGCAAAAAGAGATATGTTGCAAGCCATGGAAACGGATTCCTCCTGCTTATCTAATAGAACGGCCGCCGATGAAAAAGCTTCTATTCAAGAATATGCTTTCCATGCCCATAATGCACTAGAGGCAGGACGCTTTTGGAACGGGAAACAACGTTATGCTGTATTCAAGCTGGCACTTCCTCACCATATGAGACCCACCTTAGGAGCTGGGGTAGAAGGGATTAAAAAACAAATTCGTCAAAAAATGAAAGGCTTGTCTAAAGAAGAAATCAAAGCGGCATTTATGCAACATCGCCAGGATTACTTAAAGTCCCGTCAGTCTCAAAATAGTGAGGTTCAATGGAAATTGGCACTGGCAAAGGATGTTAAAAAACAGGATACTGCTACCAGTGGCGTCCTAACTGAACAGGAAAATTATGACAATATAAACAAGCTATTTAATAGCCACCAATGTATCCCGGCTCAAGGAGAAGAAGTGACCATTCAAAACAAAACGGACCCTATAGCAGCTGATTTTACGTTCTTGGATGAGATTGCTGCAAGACTGGAAAAATTAGCCACCACAGCAGCAGAAAAAGCAGCTGGACTATAGTGAGTTAGACATTTACATTCACCTCAAAAGAGCCGCCCCCATAAGGCGGCTCTTTTAGGTGTTTTCCCCCTTAGAAACGCATGCCTACTTTTAGCATCGCACTATGGAAATCTAAATAATTATCTTTTCCATAACGGTTCAAATCATCGCCTTTGACAAAAGCCAAATTATAGCGATATTCCAGCCCCATAAATACCGTATTTGTCAGGTTATATTGCATACCTAACCCGGCAAATAATCCAACGCCCCATTTATGATCGCTCTGAGAAGAAGTCACTGCGTCACGGGTACCGGAGCCTTTTAGCCCTACTTGGCTAGCGCCAATCCCCATGGGCATATATATTTGCATCCGGTGCTGTGGGTTGAAGGTCAGTTTCCCGGCCATGCTAATATTATGTGCCCGTAGATTTTTATACCGGTAATTTCCTCCCGATGCACTGCGGTGTTGCGGGGCCAAGATACTATAGTCTAACCCCAAAGCTAAGTGATCAGTTGACTTCCATAGCATTTGCAGATTGCCAGCCATGCCGGTGTTGGATAAGCGGTCTCCATAGGTATCTTTATCAAACGAATAGACGCCGCCTATTCCAAGAGATACTTCCCGTTTTAGCTCCTGGTTTAAAGCCCATGCGCTGGGAGTATGATGATGATAATTAGACTGACTTACGACACGCGTTCCATGTTCCGGGGTCGTGCGCGTGTGCACCATACTGCCTTCTTGGGTAGTACCCATTTTATTGATGGTGGTTTTGTCATGGGTTACCTTGGTATCCGTTTGCAATACTGCCCCGGTATGAGACAGAGCCGGAGGGCTTGTGTCATGGTCCTCATGGTGTGCGGCAAAGGCAGCCGTTGACATCAGCGCCCATACCGCGGCGGTAATTACAGTTTTTTTCATGTGTTTCCTCCTTATTTACTGGACTTCTTTTTACGGCTTAAGCTATCATAACCGAAAGTCTTTTTTGAGTCAATGCAAAAAACTAATTAGAGTGCTGTTGACAAACAGATAAAAGCAATGTTACAATAAGGTATCTGGAAAAGCGACGTGATCTCACGTCGCTTTTTACTTAATCAGGCAGGTGTACAATGAAAGATCCTAAAACAATTGAACAAACCGTGGCCGCCGCATTAGCCGGACAAAATGTGGAATTAGTAAAGTCGGATCGTAGCCATGTC
>JAZNEO010000173.1:0-1731 GCA_045588685.1 Candidatus Avelusimicrobium sp.
TAGCCGCCCAAGAAGCACAAATGGGGTGTAATTTAGAAATCCCTTTAGACATAAAATTAAGTAAGGTATCCAAAATTTGGCCGTTTTGGGCAATGAGCACAATGGCTTGTGCAAAACATAAAGTAATAGCAATAGAGGCCATGCCGCGTACCCCATCAAAGAAACTGTCGGTAAATTGCGTCATAGAAAGTCCACCCACAATGGCCGACAAAAAGCCCATTCCTAAGAACAACGCGGCAATTTCAGTGATATACCAACCTTCTTGGCTCAGATGCAAAATTTGCATCAAATCCCAGCCTGTAAAACCTTGTATGAAAGCACATAATTGCGGTTTAAGTACGCCGGCAATTAGCATCAACATACCCGCTCCGAATACAAACAATACTAATTTTTGGCGCAAAGTGATTTTCTGTATATCTTGGTTGATACCTAATTCCCGACGTTTGAGTTGGTCATAGTTATAGGTCAAACTCTTGGTAGGGTCTTTGTGTATTTTGTGTGCATAAATCATTAAATAGGTAATTACAACAGCGGTACAAATGACCCAAATCAGCAGTCTGTATCCCAAACCGGAATAGAGCGGTACTTGCGCAATACCTTGTGCAATACCGACGGTAAACGGATTGGTAAAGGCCGCAGCAAAGCCCACTCCGGCTCCCACAAACGGAATGGCGGTGCCGATAGCAGAGTCATACCCTAAAGAGAGCGCGAGCGGAATTAAAATAGGAATAAAAATCAGCGTTTCCTCGCACATGCCAAACGTGGCCCCGCATAGCGAAAACAAAATAATTCCTAAGGGAATAAATAGAAATTTAAACTGCGGTTTCCGTCCAAAAAACAGGCTGGCCTCCTTGATGCCGGCGGCAATGGCACCGGTCTTTTCAATCACGGCCAGTACGCCGCCGATAATGAGCAAGAAAGCAATCACGAGTGCCGTGTTCTCAAAACCGTTAATCGGGGCTTTGAGCACATCAAAAATACCTTGCGGTTGGCTGGGCACTGCATGATAAGTGCCGGGCACTACCACTTCGCGTCCGTCGGTAAGTACGCGGTCATAAGCGCCGCTGGGCACAATCCATGTCATTACGGTTACCAGTAAAATAATGGAGAAAATAATACTCAATGTATTAAGTTGCGGCAATTTGAGTTTCCATGCTTTCATTTGTTTTTTTGTTCCTCTTAAAAATACAAATCCCGTTTACCGTTTTTGATTTTAGTTAAATTATCGTCAATCATTTTGCGGATAGCACTGCCTTCCGGAAAAGCCTCGCGCGCGGTGCTGTGAATCAGTGCGTAGCCTTTTTCCTTGAGCGGAAGCGGAGCAAAATCCTCTAGATATTCCGCAAAGGTGAACATGGCATTGGGCAGACAATGTTTTTTAATCAGCCCGGGTTTAGCCATATCCATAAAATCTTTTCCGACGCGGCCCAAACGGTAGCATCCGGTGCAAAAAGACGGCATGTGTTTGGCATCCACCACCGCATCAATGACTTCTGCCAAACTGCGGTCATCGGTTAAAGTAAATTGGCTTCCGTTTTCTTTGTCATACGAGTAGCCGCCCGGGTTGACGCGGGACGCGGCAGAAATTTGCGATACGCCCAGTTCCAAACACGCATTACGCATAGCAGGGGTCTCGCGCGTGCTTAAAATAATGCCCGTATAAGGCACGGCCAAGCGCAAGACGGCAATACATTGTTTAAATTCGTCGTCCGTCAGCACGTCATTGGGGTG
>JAZNEO010000174.1:0-4525 GCA_045588685.1 Candidatus Avelusimicrobium sp.
TGGATTTGTGCTGGGTAGCGGCCGGACGCTTTGACGGGTATTGGGAAGACTCCTTAAATCCTTGGGATGTATCTGCCGGAAAGTTAATTTTAGAAGAAGCCGGCGGAAAAGTAACCGCCTATAACGGCCGCCCTTGGAAACAGGTAGCACAATTTGGCCGGCAACTGTTGGCCAGCAACGGCCTAATTCACCGCCAAATGTGTGCTATAATAAAGAAAAGTACCCCCCAACTATAAAGTGAGGCAACTATGTCGATTAGCGTAGTAAAACAGTATAGTGTGTTTTTAGTCAATGAACCCGGCACCTTAAAAAATTTCACCCAATTATTTGCCCAAGAAAATATTAATATTTTAGGACTTTCTTCCGATGTACGCTTTGATGCGGCCGTCGTGCGGGTGGCCGTTAAATACAATGATGAAATCGGACACGCTTTAACCAAAGCCGGTTTTACCAATGTCAAGGTCAATGCCATTTGCGTAGACACCCCGGAACGATTGGGCGTGATTCGTGATATTGGGGAAGTATTACAAAAACAAAACTTAAATATTACCTCCATTTACGGAGCGGGCACGCACAATGGAAGGGCCCGTTTTATTATTGTGGTCAATAATATTACCCAAGCATTATCAGCGTTAGAAAGTTCCGGTTTATTCTAACAAATGAAAATTTGAAAAAATTACTACCAGTAAGGAGATGCTTTATGAGTCAAATTCCCACACCGCATATTAATGCCAAAGCCAATGATTTTGCAGAAACTATTTTGTTACCCGGGGATCCGTTGCGGGCCAAATTTATTGCAGAAAATTTTTTGGAAAATGCTAAACAAGTCACTTCCGTACGCAATATATTGGGCTTTACCGGCACCTATCAGGGAAAACCTGTCTCTGTGATGGGAACGGGTATGGGATGTGCCTCTATTGGCATTTATTCCTATGAGCTGATGCATTTTTACGGCTGTAAAAATCTAATTCGTATTGGTACAGCCGGGGCTTTAACTCCTAAACTCAATGTAGGGGATATTGTGCTGGCGCAAGGAGCTTGCACAAATTCTGGCTATGTAAAACGATTTGGCTTGCCGGGAGATTATGCCTGTATTGCCAGCTATACTTTACTGCGCAAAGCGGCAGATGCTGCAGAGAAATTGGGCCTTTCTTATGCGGTAGGCAATGTGTTAACGTCTGATATGTTTTACGCTCCGCAGAAAACCGCTCCGGCAGGTATGACGTGGGCAGATATGGGAGTATTGGCTGTGGAAATGGAAACGGCCGCGCTATATGCCAATGCCGCCGCAGCCGGGGCCAATGCCCTTACTATTTTGACCATTTCCGATTCAGAATTTTCAGGCCATATTACTACGGCCGAAGAACGCCAAAACAGTTTTACCAATATGATGAAACTGGCTTTACAAATGGCCTAACAAACAATTGAAAATAAATATCCCCCTCGTTGTGCGAGGGGGATATTTATTTAGAAAGAACTCTCACTTAGGAAGCGATACAAACGGCGCGCGGTCCGGTTTTTGTTGGGTAGGCACCATCTCTATTTCATCTACCAATATCGAGGGAGTAATAACGGATATGTTTCCCGAGTTAATGGATTGTGCATCTGTTCCGGCCGCTGCGATATCACGCAAGCTACGAGCGGTTAACCCGTCCAATTTAATACCGTATACAGCCTCTTTATGTCCGTCTGCCGTGTAAATTCGTTCTGCCAACACATAGGGAAAAGAATGGAAAATATAGCCATACTCCAGTCCCAACTCTCGGCAACGTTGTAATAATTTCTCCTCTAATAATTCCGGGGACACGGCACTTGTTGGTTCAAAAAACACGTTCGTCACATTCGCACGCGGGTAGGCACTTGCAGAACGAGCATGCCCATTACTGCGGCTTTGATCTTTAATTAAACTACGTATGGTAGGCAATGTTTTTAACTTACCGTTTTCTACCAAATGTAATTCTTGGGCTTGTACACCTTCCGCGTCCACTGGCATAAAACCGGCCAAAGCAAAACCTTGATACTCACGTGCTTGTGGCCGGTCAAAAACTTCAAACACCGGGCTCATTACTCGCATCCCTACCTTATCTTTGAACAATCCGGCACTGGCATCTGTTTCACTGCGGGCAGAAAGCAACGGCTTGCTATTACGGATATTTTTGATAAATAATTGCTGAAAAAATCCGGCAGCCGCCTCCGGCATAAACAGCACAGGGCCGATATACGGTTCTGCTTTTTTGGCTGTACGCTGTTGCGACACCTGTTGTAAAAACTCTGTCGCTTTAGCACGGATGAATTCCTCTGCTTTACTAATGTCTAGCGGCAACGGATAGTTAGCTTGCAAACTTCGTTTATAGCCGTCTGTATTACGGAAGCTGGCTACTAAAGTCACCTCATTAGCGGGAACTTGTATTTGGTAAAAATTGCCTTCACTATCTAAGAAATAGCGTGCAACTTGCCCCAGTTGCACGGACACTTCATACTGTTCCAAATAAGGCCATTTTTTCCCTTCAGCAGACAATTCTTGCACCAAGGCTTCAAAAGGCGCCGCCGGATAAGGAACAAACGGCTGAATGTCTTGCACATAAGAAGCATGGGGAGCTGTTGAAAAATCGTTTGGTTCTTCTCCCAAATTTTTACGTCTTCTATAGGCCTCTTTCTTTTCGGCTAAATTGGAAGCTTTGATATATTCCAAATCAGTCAATTGCCATAAATTTTGGCGCAGGGCCTCTTCGCTATCTCCGCCCCGGCCGGAAAGCACCGTGTAAGGATAATGATCATCCACAAATCCCGAACTATTATGTTTTTGATCTCCCGCATACATATAAACAGCCATCCCTACACCGGAAATAGGATCCCGTCCCGAAGTCTTGTATAATTGCCCCATATCTGCAGAAAAGTGTTGTCCCTCTTGGTGAGCAATTCGATACACAATGTAAAGAGGCTTTGCGCTTCCCTCTACATGCAAGTGCTTTTTCGTACGATTCATCTCTGCCTGCATCGCACGAAAATATATATTATCAGGCAACTCCGTGGCGCCCGCGCTCTGCACTAGTAAACATAAGCAAAAAATCCCAAGCCACTTTTTCATTTATTTGCCCTCCTTTTTAAGTAGTGGAGAAGGCAATACCGGCGGTTTGAAATCTCCTTTTTGTGTTTTTTCCATTTCCATTGACTGGAGTAGCAAACTGGGCGCAATGTTTGTTTGAGGCACCCAACCGCTTTCCGCCCCGCAACTGCCGTCAAAAACAGTATCGTCATCCCCTACTGCCAATACTTTGTTGAAACTGACCAGCGGGGTACCCACTACATCAAGGCCTCGCACCAGTTCTCGGCGGCCGTCCGGATATACCCGCCATAGCAGTTTAGCCTGTAATTTAAAACTCTGCGGCATAGAAGTGCCCGTAAAGGTAAAACCGCCACCCAAATCCTCCACAATAAATCCATAAGGTTTGCCTTGGCGTTTAATCTCTTCAAGCAGTTGTTGTTCCAACTGTTCATACGGTACGGTTTGAGAAGCCGTGGCGCGCATAATACCCATACGTGCCACCGCACGGCGGCCTGTTTCACGACGGCCATGTCCATTGGATAGAGCAAAACCATTAATAGGACTGCTCGACATTAAAAAGTTTTTGAGCACTCCATTTTCGATCAACGTAACCGGACGCGCTTTTACGCCTTCATCATCGTATAAGTAATGTCCGCGTAAAGCGGTCCCGTTGAATTGCGTTAGCGTAGGGTCATCCACAATCGTCAACAGAGAGGAAACAACCGGTTGCCCTACTTTGCCTGTAAAAGTCTGCCCCTCCGAATCATCCTTTTGCCGATGACCCTCTAAGCGGTGTCCCAATACTTCATGCACAAACACCGCTGCAGCTTTCCCTTTTAAGATAGTAGGCGCATTTAGCGGTTCTCCTTCCGGTGCCGCAGTTAAGTCGGCAAGTTCCTGTAAAGATTGTTGCACATCTGCGGTTAATTGCTCGGCAGAGGGGAGCTCCTCTTGCGAGAATACATTATAATCCTTAAATCGTTCTACCGTCATACCGTCGGCCGTCCGGTTCGATATACGATACATCAAACGTAACCGGGCGTATGGCGTTTTCAAGCGGGTCCCGCGGCTATCTACAAAATAACGATGCCCTTGCGTAATACCAAATGAAAAAGAACTGTCTAATACATATTCTTTTCCAATGACTAATTTAGAAGCTTCTACTAATAAGTTCTTGATTTTTTCGATATCTACTGATTGCAAATCCTGCTGATAACAAGCGGTTTGTTTAGGCGGAAACACAAAATCATCCGATTGATCTTTTGTTTCCGACATGGTGCGCACATTGGCTGTCACACGACTATAATTTGCCTGTGCTTGTTCGGCCGCTTTTTGCGTGGCACGCCACCAGGCCAGCCTAAAAGATTTCGGATTTTCAATCGAAATTTGCGGCACACTTTCTATCCCGGACAAAGACGTATCTTGCCCTTCCCCTTTTAAAGCATGCGTATCATCTAACTGCAAACTGCCGGCACGAGC
>JAZNEO010000175.1:0-2143 GCA_045588685.1 Candidatus Avelusimicrobium sp.
CCGGCCTTGATCATGGAAGATTTCCAGATCCGCAAGATCGTGGACGACAAATTTAAAATGGCCGCCATCAGCTATGTGGGTATTGAACGTGCCGGTGCTTTCTTGCGCCTGAACATTCATACCGCTCGCCCGGGTGTGGTCATCGGTAAGAAAGGTGCCGATATTGAAGCCTTACGCAAAGAAATCGAAACTTTGACCGGAAGCAAAACTTTCGTCAACGTTATCGAAATCAAAAATCCGGAAACGGATGCGCAATTAGTGGCTCAGAATATCGCCCAACAACTTGAAAAACGCGCTCACTATGGAGCAGCCATGAAAAAGGCTATTGAAAAAGCCTTGCAAGGCAAAGCCTTGGGTATTAAAATCATGGTGTCTGGCCGTTTAGGCGGCGCGGAAATTGCTCGCACGGAATGGAAACGTGAAGGCCGCGTGCCTTTACACACCTTGTGTGCGGACATTGACTATGGTTTTACCGAAGCGCAAACCGTCAGCGGCAAAATCGGCATCAAAGTTTGGATTTTCAAACGGACGCATTTTGCCAAATCTCCCAAAGAGATCATGAATGAACTCAAAAAACAACATCGTGATATGTTGGAAGGGAATACTGACTCCGGCGTCGTAGAAGCCGCGGCGGAAACCAAATAGAGGAATTTACTTATGTTGATGCCTAAAAGAGTAAAATATCGCAAACCGCATAGCGCGCCCCGCATTAAAGGCAACGCTACTCGCGGCGCTACCGTGGTATTCGGTGAATATGGTTTGAAAGCCTTGGAACCGAAATGGATTACCGCGCGTCAAATTGAAGCGGCCCGTATTACGCTGTCCCGTTTTATCAAGAAAAAAGGTAAACTCTGGATTCGCGTTTTCCCCGATAAGGCCATTACCAAACACCCCGCCGAAACCCGTATGGGTAAAGGAAAAGGTGCGCCGGACCACTGGGTGGCCGTCGTGAAACCGGGAACTATCTTGTTTGAACTCGAAGGTGCCACGCTGGAAGATACACAACGTGCTATGCGCCTGGCTTCTGACAAGCTCCCGATTAAAACCAAATTGGTAGCGAGAAGATAGTATGAAGACCAAAGAAAAAGAAGCTTTGAAAAATAAAACCGTGGCTGAGCTCAAAGAAGCTTTAGCCAAGGCGCAAGAAAAGAAATTTAACCTTCTTTTCAAACATAGCACCACCCCGCTTTCTAATCCGTTAGAAATTCGGGCGGTCAGACGCGAGATTGCTCTTCTGCAAACGCTGATTAACCAGAAAGAAGAGAAATAAGAGGTTTATATGGAACAGAATGAAACCCGCGGTTTGAGAAAGGTACTCACCGGTGAAGTGGTATCGGACAAGATGAACAAGACCCGCGTCGTAAAAGTGGAACGCTTGGTTCGTCACGGTCTGTATAGCAAAACCTTAAAAAGAGCGACCAAATATCATGCTCACGATGAAGCCAATGAAACTAAAATTGGCGACAAAGTGGAAATCATGAGCTGCCGTCCGCTCTCTAAAACGACCAAGTGGCGCATTTCCAAGATTGTGGAAAAAGCCCAGGCCTAGTTGTTAGTCAAATACGGAGTTAATGTATGATTCAAATTAGAAGTATCGTCAATGTGGCTGACAATTCCGGCGCCCGTAAAGTGCAATGCTTTAAGGTGCGCGGCGGTCACCACCGGGATATTGCAACTCTGGGAGATGTTGTGATGTGCTCTGTAAGAGATGCAATCCCTACTTCCGCCATTAAGAAAGGCGACGTGGTACGTGCCGTAGTCGTGCGCGTAGCCCGTGAAAAAAGACGCAAAGACGGTTCCTATATTCGCTTTGATGACAATGCTGTCTGCATCATCAACGATAATGGCGAACCCAAAGGTACACGTGTATTCGGCCCGATTGCCAGAGAACTTCGTGAAAAGAACTTCTTGAAAATTATCTCGTTGGCACCGGAGGTAGTCTAGTATGCAAATCAAGAAAAAAGATACCGTGCTGGTAATTGCCGGCAAAGATAAAGGTAAGAAAGGTGAAGTGAAATCCGTCAATCCGTCTAAAAATACGGTAACGGTAGTGGGTATCAATATGATTTCCAAACATGTGAAACCTTCCCAAAACAAACAGGGCGGCATTCAAAAGATGGAAGCTCCGTTAGATGCTTCCAAT
>JAZNEO010000176.1:0-2337 GCA_045588685.1 Candidatus Avelusimicrobium sp.
CATACCCAGGCGGCAGAGCCCAGCAGTAAAATTCCTGCGAGTAATATTATTTTGTGTTTCATTTTCTTCTCCTTAAGGAACAGTTTCCTTACCTTTAGTATAGCATAAAAAACAAAAAAATGATACTTATAGTCCGTGTACTTATAAAATACAAAACGCTACTCTATAAGTATGCAAAACTCCTATTCTGCCAAAGATAAAAAATACTTGCGTGCTTTTGGCGCGCGCATACGTGCATTGCGCGAGCGGGCCGGATATTCGCAAGAAGCGTTTGCTTTGGAAATTGGGTTAGACCGTACCTATATGGGCGGTATTGAGCGCGGGGAGCGTAATGTGGCCGTGCTCAATATCTGCAAAATTGCCAAGGGTTTGCATGTACCCGTAGCACAATTATTTGAAGGGTTATAACCCTCTTCTTTTCTTTTTCCTTTTTTCTAAATTGCTAAAATATACACATGAAACCCTGTGTGCAATTATTTTTTATTTTCTGCAAAATCGGCCTTTTCACGTTAGGGGGCGGGTATGCCATGCTACCGCTGATAGAAGAGGAATTAACCCGCCGACATAACTGGCTTACCAAACAAGATTTTTTGGATATTACCGCGCTGGCGCAATCGGCCCCGGGTATTTTGGCCGTTAATATGGCTATTTTTACAGGGTATAAACTGGCGGGTGTTTGGGGGGCTCTGTGTGCCGCGTGCGGGGCGGTGCTCCCGTCGTTTGGTATCATTTTGGCAATTGCCATTTGCTTACAGGATTTCCGGCAAAACACAACGGTTAATCGCATTTTTTTGGGGATACGGCCGGCCGTGGTGGCTTTGATTGCAGTGCCGGTGTTTCGGCTGTCCAAAAGTGCCGGTATTACCTGGAAAAACAGTTGGTTTCCTGTCGGGTGTGCGCTGGCAGTGTGGCTAGGGGGGATTTCACCGGTGTACGTGGTGTTGATAGCCGGTGCGGGCGGCTGGCTACTCGGGAGAAGTAAATGATTTATTTCAAATTATTTTGGACATTTTTCAAAATCGGTTTGTTTAATTTTGGCGGCGGTTATGCCATGATTTCATTTATTCAAAATGAAGTGGTGGTCAAACACGCGTGGCTTACCGGCGCGCAATTTACCGATATCGTGGCTATTAGCCAAATGACCCCGGGTCCCGTCGGTATTAATATGGCCACCTATACCGGTTATGCCACTTCGCAAAGTGTGTGGGGAGCGGCGGTGGCTACGGTAGCAGTGTGTCTGCCGTCGTTTTTACTTATGTTACTCATGGCGGGCTGGTTTTTAAAACATCAACAGGATAAAAGTGTAAAAGCCGTGTTTACGGCACTCCGCCCTGCGGTAGTAGGCCTGATTGCCGCCGCGGCACTGGTATTATGCAACGCTGAAAACTTTGTGGATTGGAAAAGTGTGGTGTTGTTTGCGGGGGCTTTTGTGGCAGTTGGGAAATATAAAATGCATCCCATGCTGCTTATTCTACTGGCCGGCGGTGCCGGTTGGCTATTGTATTGATTTTTAAGACTCTTACAAAAACCCCGCTCAAGCGAGCGGGGTTTTTGCATAGGTGCTAAAGAATTTATTTTTCTTCCAAGGCTTTGAGCGTGGGGAAGAAAATAATCTCACGAATAGAATCCTGCGCGGTTAGTAACATAACCATACGGTCAATACCAATGCCCATACCGCCTGTCGGGGGCATGCCGGATTCCAACGCTTCGATATAATCCCCGTCTAAAATATCGGCATTTTCGGCATCTTCGCCTTTGGCTTTGGCCTTAGCAACCGCTTGGTCTTTTAAGCGTTGCAATTGGTCGGCGGGGTCATTAAGCTCGGTATAAGCGTTACCCAATTCACTACCGCACACAAAGGCTTCAAAACGTTCCACCAGTTCCGGATCCCCGGGTTTGGTTTTACTGAACGGGCTGACCGCCGTCGGGTAATCCAGCGCAATCACCGGGCAGTTGTAACCGGTTAACAATTTGGTTTCAAACAGTTCATCAAACAGTTTGCTGTCCGGATCGTCTGCAGAGAAGGAAATGCCTTGCTCTTTGGCCAGTGCGGCTAACGGTTCGCGTTTGAATTGGCGCCCGTCTAATACTTCATGGATATCGTGGCCGAATTTTTCTTGCCATGCTTGCGGAATATACAAGCGTTTGAAAGGCGGCACTAAATTAATTTCCTGCCCGTGGAACATTACTTTTTCCACGCCGATAGCTTTGGCCGCATTGCCCAAAATTTCTTCAAACAAATCGGCCATGGTGTTCACATCCCCGTACGCTTGATAAAGCTCCATCATCGTAAACTCGGGGTTGTGGGTGGTGTCAATGCCTTCGTTGCGGAACATA
>JAZNEO010000177.1:0-4887 GCA_045588685.1 Candidatus Avelusimicrobium sp.
TTTTTGACAAATTTAGAAATCCACGCTCTAAAACCTTCCAATCCCGGACGATCGGCATCCGTACCGGAAATCTCTACCACGGCAGAAGTAGGAACCTCTAAGTTGTCTGTTCCTATAATAAAACGGCTTACCGGTAAAGCATAGGTGGGGGAAACTTGCTTGGGATTGCTTTGCTGAGCCATGGCAGCAGCAGCCACCGGAGTTGCTTCTTGCTCTGCCGGTCGCAAAAAAGCTTGCTCTTGGGCAGGGAGCAGAAATGGAGCCAACAGGAAAGAGCCTGTGACTAAGGCTTTCTTCCAAGCAGGAGTAGAATTCTCAGATCCCGAAGTAGGGGCGGTTGTCCCAGTTGGATCAAAAGGCTCCTGCCGGCGAAGCGGCAGGAGTACCTCCTATAGTAGATGGATTATCTTCTCCCGGTAGTTCCGTGGGATCGGCCTCCGGTGCAGCAATCGGGCCAAACACGTCTTCCCACGTAATAGCCCCGTTATATAACAGATCCAACTGCTTTTGCGTAATTGGCTCTTGCCCTTTAAGGAGCTCATCGAGATTCACGATACGGCCAATATGCGTATAGAACAAAGGTACTGCTTGCACATCAAATTTTACAATTTGTCCGTCCTTTATTATAGGCTCGCCTTGTTCATTCTTGGCATATAATACCGTCGGTTCACCAGTCTTCTTATCGCGTGAAACAAAGAATTTAGTCTCATCTTCCTCAGTAAATTCTTTCCAAGTGCCGTTTTCATCTTTCCAATAGAACGTTTTGAACTTGGAGACCTTACCATCCGCACGATAGTCTAATTGCTGACTATAGAACTTAGATGGAGTCGCTTTAGTTTGATATCCCTTAGAAATGGCTGCTGCCTCAAAGAAATGATTCATCATTTCAGAGAAAGATTCACTCTGTTCTTTGTAAATATAATCATAGGGGCCATATAAATCTGTCTTTTTAAACAAATCAGATTCATATAGTCCTACCATCATGTGATGCGGCATGGCCATATAATAGGTATCATTTGGATCCATCGGAATATATTTGCGCTCTGCTCCTAACACATATACCGCTACTTTGATCTGAGAATTATCCACGACTGTTTTACCGTTCTCATCAACCTTGGTTTTTAATCCGCTAATCGCAATGCGGATATTATGAGAAAACGCGTAAGTAGAGGTAAATTGTGCCGGAGAACCATCTCTTGGATCAGCTACATAGAGAAAATTATCATGCACAAATTGGATAAACTGTTTACCTGTAATCGGGCGCACAGCAAACGGTTCAGGATTAGGGAAATAACCTGTTAAGGCGGATAGCGTAATCACATCTTGCCACAACGGTTTTCCCGTATTCATGTAAGTAGCTGCGCCAATGATATGCTGTTTATCGATAGGTTTGCCATCCGGAGTTCTCAGAATTTTTGTGACACCGGTAGCATCCGTTTCGCGAGATAAACGTTTTGCATTCCAATAGAACCCATCTGCTACTGCATTGGCTATCGCAGGCTCTAAATAAAGAGGCGATTTGCTAATACGTGATGTTAAGGGCCCCACCAACTGTACAATCGGTTGATCAGGATCTTTTTCTAACTCTTTTTGCAAAGCTTGTGTTGCGGCTTGATAAGAGGTATGTAGTACTTTATACGGGTTATCATCCGCATCTGCCTGACCGGCAGGAACCTCACTGCGATCTGCCGTGTTAAAAATCGTAGTGTATGAATAAGTAGTTCCATTCACGCCGTCTCTTGTCAATGCTGTCATGGCTATGGTCTTTTTCGGGAAACCGCCTGGATTTACAAAGTTAAATCCTTCATATACCGTATTTTCCGGTGTATGCGTATGTCCCTCATATATCACGCGAATTAATTTTTGCAATTTTTCCGGCATTTTAGCAACAGCTTCCTTAATCATTTTTGCTTTCGTATCTTTACGCGTGTCATTTAAAGACTCATGCATGAGTATGAGAATATGATCTACATTATTTTGTTCCAAATAGGATACTGTAGCGGTTAACGATTGTTCAAACGTTTCTTGCGCTTGTTCTCTTTTACCAATCGGATATAACTCATTGCCATACCCTGCTTTTCCTAAACCAATTACAGCAATACGTTCTCCGTTACCGCTTACTTTAATGGTATAAGGTAATGTTTCAATACCGCTACCCAACAAGATACGCTGTTTCCCTGCCACAAAACTAGGCGCCGTACCAATTAAGGACGGATGGGCTGAACTTCTATTCAAGTTCCACATATTGAGTAAGGTAATGTTCTTAGTAAAAGTTTTCAATACATCAGCTTCATGGTTGCCCATGGTAAATACGTCCACTCCCATATTCACCAAACCGGATAATCCCCATTCAGGCTTAGCATTAAGTAAATAACTGCCTGTAAAGCCGTCGCCACCGAAAAGCACTAAAACATTATCACGGCCATAGGTCTTAAAACATTGCTCCACAAATAAGATAAGCTCAGTAATGTCCTCTCCATGCCAATCTGATGTATCCAAAATAATCGTTTGTTTTGTCTGAGGATTATTTCGTAATTCATCAGGCAATTTAGAGTCTATAAAGCTCTTGATATCCGCCGGAACCGGTACAGGATTAGAAGCGCCTTCGCCTTCCTTATTCAAGTATACCGTACTACTGGGGCGAGGACCATTAAAATAATGCCATGGCATTAAGACTCGTCCATGATTGGAAAATACTGTATTCCATACCATGTCCCAAGCCTCTCTTCCGCCATGTATGTCAAGAACTTTTTGATCATATTCTTGGAGTTCTTGGGTTGTCGGTCTGGCATCAGCCGGCATAGGAGCCAATTGTTCTAGCGGAATCGTCGCATCTTCAGTTTTTTGATCTTTCGAATGATCTTCACCCGTAAAACGATCAGGGCTAAATATCACCGGGCCTTGATTAGAGGATGCCGCACCGCCGCCGCTGCTAAATTCATCACCTAAAGCTTCAATGAATTTGAGGAACTGCGGTATTCCCGGGATAAACGAGCTATACAAATTACCGCTACCACTAAATACCTTATGGTAGGCATTAGAAATTCTACCGACGAATGTCTGTAACCAACTAGAAGCATTTTCCTCTTGTTGAGATGCCGCAGCGGGGGCGGCCGCCGCTTCTGCTGGTTGGTCTTGTAAATAGCGGGCGGCAGGAACAGCTTTCAAACTGCCATCCGCTTCTTTACTCATGTGATACCACGCACCTTTTCCGTCTTGTGTTAAATAGGCATATACATCCACGTCACTGGCAGGTATATCTTGCTCAAAAGTCTGATTACCAGTTTCTTGTGCGTTGCCCTGAGCCTTACGCGCTACTATCACCGGGATAGTGGCATCAGTAGCTTTCGATGCATAGGCAATCGCCGCAGATGAACCCGGATCTTCCCCGATTAAGGAAGATGAGAAATAAATCTCCTGAAGTGAGGATTTTTCTACCTCTAATCCACGGACTAAAATGTTATCCAATTTAGTCAAGTTATTAAGAGTCATTCCTCTAAATAGTGCATACTCCGCCTCAAACCCAGCCGGTAAAGCATCATACAGCTCTTCCAGCCGGTTCACTCTGACCGGGGTATTAGTTTGTACCTTGGGAGTCAGTATTTGTCGGGTATCGGTTTGCGGATTTAAATATAAGGCCTCTTCTTCCACCTCTTGCACAGTAGCGGCTGTCGCACCGGCGGCTGGTTTGCTGGCTCCTAAGCCGCTAAACCAATTCGCAACCGCGTTCCAAGCGCGCATAAACGCATTCGGAGCAACTTGTGCGGCGATATAATCTGCTAACGGGGTCGTTTGGATTTGTCCGTTTTGATCTAAACTGACCTGATACCAACCTTCTTTTCCATCAATGGTTAGGTATGCCGCTACAAAGTCCATATCAGATAGCGCTAGGTCATGATCTACCGTCACTTCCTGTAGGTCTTGATTGATACCCGGATGCTGCTTGATAAATTGTTTGTTCACGGCATAACCAAATATGACCGGCACTGCTTCGCCGCGAGCATGATGGATAGCCACGTTGGCATCATAGCTAAACGGAATCGTGTTGGCATCAGCAGAGGAGGAACGGAGCATGCCGTCACGCAAGAGCTGTTGCAATCCTGCCAAGCTCATGCCTTGTCCTCTGTAGATCATCTGCTTTCCGGTTAATAAATCACTCGGGAAGGCAGGTATTAAGTACTTTTCAGTCGCACTGAGTAAACTGGTTGTTGTGTACGGGTTTGGAAATTCAGCTACGCGTTTTTGCCAGGCCACATTTTCCTGAAAAAGCCCTTGGCTAGAGGCAGAAGCAGCTGTTTGCTTAGCTAAATATTCTTCCCAGGGAGTCGCTATCATTTCCTGTTTCTCATTTACGCTCAGTCTATACCAGGCTTTTACCCCATCTTTTTCCATATAGGTTAATACATTGGAAATTTCATCCGGTTCAATATCTTTATACACCAAGACTTCGCCGGCATTTCGATAGGAACTGGAGGCCCGTTTAATCGTTTCACGATCCATAGGCACCATCAGTACTACAGGTACAGGATCATTTGTATGGGTGGCATAACCTATTGCCGTACTAAGCTTAGGAGATAAGTAGATGGCATGATCATCACGATAATTGGCTTTCAAACCATGGCTTAAAATATTTTGTACTTCTTCCATGGAGTTAAAATGCATTCCTCTGTAAACCGCAGATTCTGCTGGCAAGGAGGGGGACGGAACATTTTCTCTCTCCTGCGCCGAGACAGGAGTTAACTGGCTGGCTAGAATGGCGGGAGACGAAGTCTTTCCGGCGCGCAAACCAACAGCTAAAATACCGGATATTAAGGCCATGGGCATGGCAAAACTCCATAAGGGGCCCAATACATCTGATAAGTCGGAGGCCAAGCGGTCTTAGAAGAC
>JAZNEO010000178.1:0-32206 GCA_045588685.1 Candidatus Avelusimicrobium sp.
CAAACAAGTTCGTAATGGTTTTGTGGAACAAACGTTAAATCGGGCCCTTTTATGGCAAGCGCAAACCCCGCAATGTTATCAGGCTAATGTGTTACGCCGTGCTTTGGATAAATTTGGTTATTTGCAGGATGCTACCGATGAGTCTCAGTTGGTGGAGCGCTTGGGTGTGCGGGTACAAATAGAAAAGTCGGATTATCAAAATTTGAAGATTACTACGCCGGAGGATTTAATTATGGCGGAAGCACTTTTGCAGGCAGGTCTGCAACAGCGTACCGGATTTGGTTTTGATTTACACCGGATGCAGGCCGGACGAAAATTTATAGTAGGCGGGGTAGAAATTCCGCACACGAAAGGACTGCTGGGTCATAGTGATGCAGATGTGGTACTGCATGCAATTTGCGATGCTATTTTAGGAGCGTTATGCGAAGGAGAAATCGGTCTTTTATTCCCGCCGACGGATCCGACCATTAAAGATATAGATAGTAAAAAAATTGCCGCGCGCGTATTGGAAATAGTGGAAGAAAAAGGAGCGCAGTTGGTGCATATTGATGCCACACTAATTACGCAAGAACCTAAAATCAGTCCGCATTACGCGGCGGTGCGCGCCAGTTTGGCCCGTATTTTTAAGTTAGAAGAGAAAAATGTAAGTTTTAAATCTAAAAGCCACGAGCAAGTAGGCGAAATCGGCCGCGGGGAAGCGGCCATGTGCCAAGCGGTGGCTACGGTACTTGTAGGAGAGAAAAAATGAATAAATTAGGGGTAATAGGAATATGCCTTTTACTGTTAGGAGCTTGTGCGGAAGCCAATCATCAGAAGACCCGTCAAAAAATGTCGGGGATTGATTATTCGGCTTATACGCGGCCGACAGTACATTCAACGGATGATTATACCAGCCATTTGCCGCAACCCAGCATCTTGGACGAACAGGCTTTTTCAACCACTTCTCCCACGGAGCAAGAAGAATATACCCCTTCCGCAGACGAAGATTTTACATCTGAAGAAATTGCTTCCTCTTATGGGCGTTATACGGACGTGACCGTGGTGGCAGCTGTGAAACGTATTAAACTCGGTGCGCAGGCAAATGCTAAAAATATGGCTTTATTTCAACAAGCACTAACAGCCGGTTATAAAAAGGCTTTACGTACCTATCGGCCCAGCGGTTTTACTTATTCTATGTCTAGTGTGGGGGCAGTGAACCCGCTTTCAGACGTAGAAGTGAATTGTGTTTTAGGGGAGCAGGCCGCCAATGAAATCGGTCAACAGACCTGCAACTTGTTCTTCAAAACGGTTGTAGAACAATATAATACTTTACTCAAAGAGGCCCAAGCCAATGCAGCTTTATAATACCGAAACGAAAACTAAAGAACTGTTTAAGCCGTTACATGAACAACAGGTAACTATGTATTGCTGTGGACCGACGGTATATAATTACGCGCACATCGGTAATATGCGCACTTATATTTTTGAAGATTTATTGGCCCGCACATTGCGCTTGACCTGGCCGCTCAAACACGTGATGAACGTTACCGATGTGGGGCACTTGGTGTCTGATGCCGATGACGGCGAGGATAAAATGGAAGTGGGCGCCGCGCGCGAAGGAAAAAGTGCGTGGGATATTGCCAAGTTTTACGAAGAGAAATTTTTTGCCGATTATGATGCTCTGCATTGCTCACGGCCAACCGTTATCAGCCGTGCAACAGCGCATATACCGGAAATGATTGCGCTTGTGAAAACGTTAGAAGAAAAGGGATATACCTATCGTACGTCTGACGGTATTTACTATGATACCTCTAAATTTCCGCGCTACGATGCACTGGTCGGGCGTAGCCGTTTGGAAGGACTTAAAGGCGGCGCGCGCGTGGAAATGAGCGAAGAAAAGAAAAACCCAACCGATTTTGCTTTGTGGAAATTTTCACCCGTTGATAAAAAGCGTCAAATGGAATGGGACAGCCCGTGGGGAGTAGGTTTTCCGGGGTGGCACATTGAATGCTCTGCCATGGCGATGAAATACTTGGGTAACACCTTGGATATTCATTGCGGCGGTATTGACCATGTATCAGTACATCACACCAATGAGATTGCTCAAAGTGAAGCCGCTACCGGCCAACCGTACGTACGTTTTTGGGTGCATGGCGAATTTCTGGTACTACACGCAGGCAAAATGTCTAAATCCGGCGGTACTTTTGTGACGCTTCAAACCTTGCGCGACAAAGGGTATGATCCGCTAGACTATCGGTATTTGTGTTTGACGGCGCATTACCGCACGCAACTCGAATTTACCTATGAAAGTTTGGACAGTGCGCGCAAAAGCCTGCAAACGTTACGCAAAGAAACCGCGGCTTTGCTTTCAACAGTCGCTGGCCAACCGATTACTGAAAAGTGCGCAGTTGCCAAGCAAAAATTTCAAGCTGCAATGGAAGACGATATCAATGCACCCAAGGCACTGGCAGTGGTGTGGGAAACTTTGCGCGGGTCAGAACTCAATGCGGCGGAAAAAGTGGAGTTTTTGGAATTTGCCGATAGCATTTTGGCTCTAGACTTATTCCGCTCGCCGGAAGAAAAAACCGAAAAATTGCCGGCGGAAGCGGAGGCTTTACTCGACCAACGGGCCGAAGCGCGCAAAGCCAAAGATTATAAAAAATCCGATGAATTGCGCGACAAACTGGCCGCGCTTGGCTATCGTGTCAAAGATACACCGCAAGGCCAACAAGTAGAAAGAATCTAAAATGATACCTTAAAACCCCTGCACTAATGCGGGGGTTTTTATTCTTCATCAATCTTTAGCATGGCGACGAAGGCTTCTTGCGGGATGTTCAAACTGCCGATAGATTTCATACGCTTTTTGCCTTCTTTTTGTTTTTCCAGCAGTTTGCGTTTGCGCGTAATGTCGCCGCCGTAACATTTGGCAATAACGTCTTTGCGATACGCAGGTATCGTTTCGCGCGCAATGACTTTTCCGTTAATAGCCGCTTGTACCGCTACTTCAAATTGTTGGCGGCCGATTAATTCTTTTAACTTGGCGCACAGCGCGCGGCCTTGGGTTTGTGCTTTGTCTTTGTGTACTACCACAGACAAGGCGTCCACCGGCGTTCCATGTAGCAAAATTCCCATCAGCACTACATCAGCACTTCTAAAGCCTGCCACTTCATAATCAAAGGACGCGTACCCTTTAGAAACGGATTTGAGTTTATTGTAAAAATCAATGACCATTTCACCCATCGGCATTTCGTATTTGATAATCACGCGCTGATTGGATAAATGGTCCATATTCATAAAGGTACCGCGTTTTTCTTTGAGTAGCGTCATCACGCCGTCCATAAATTCTACGGGCGTTACAATGGTAATGTGAATGACCGGCTCTTTGATATCAATAATGTCGCCGTGCGGCGGGAAATTGGCCGGGTTATCAATAATTTTATAGCCTGGATCATCGGGCGCATCGGGCAAGGCCGCCAGTTCCTGCGGGTGATTTTTGCGCGGGGTAAATTTAACGTGATATACCACGTTGGGCGCGGTAGCAATTAGCGATAAATTGAACTCACGTTCTAACCGCTCTTTGACGATTTCAATATGCAAAATGCCCATAAATCCTAAGCGAAAGCCAAAGCCCAAGGCTTTAGAAGTTTCACTTTGGTAATGGAAAGAAGAATCAGATAAATTTAATTTTTCCAGTGCAGTGCGTAGTAGCGGAAAATCGGTCGTTTCCACCGGAAAAATACTGGCAAACACGACGGGTTTGGCGTCTGCATAACCGGGCAATGGCGTTTGTGCGGGGCGGTCGGCTAAAGTGACTGTATCGCCCACTTTGACTTGATGAATATCTTTAATGCCCGCGACCAAATATCCTACTTCCCCGGCACTTAAAGAGGGAGCTTTGTGCAGTTGCTTAGGCGTCATAAAACCGACTTCTTCCACCTTGTAACTAGCTCCCGTGGCCATAAAACGAATGGTTTGACCGGCCTTGACGTTGCCGTCCACCATACGCACATACATAATCACGCCGCGGAATGGATCGTAAAAGGAATCAAAAATTAATGCACGCAGCGGCGCTTGTACGTCGCCTTGCGGGGCAGGTATATCTTGTATGATGCGGTCCAGTAAATGTTCAATTCCTGCGCCGGTTTTGGCACTGACGCGCTCGGCCTCAATGGGCTCTCTTAAAATATCCCATAATTGTTCTTCAGAGGCGTCAGCGTCGGATTGGGACAGGTCCACCTTATTCATTACAGGAATAATTTTTAGACCCAAACTTTGCGCCAAATGTGCGTGTGCCACGGTCTGCGCTTCCACGCCTTGGGAAGCATCTACCAAGAGCAGCACGCCTTCGCACGCGCGCAAAGAGCGCGCCACTTCATAGGAAAAGTCCACGTGTCCCGGAGTGTCAATTAAATTTAAAATATAGTCCTTGTATTGAATGCGAACGGCTTTTGCTTTAATGGTAATTCCGCGCTCCCGCTCTAGATCCATTCCGTCTAAGAGTTGCGCTTGCATTTTACGTTTAGGCACCGTGCCGGTATCTTCTAAAATACGGTCCGAGAGGGTGGTTTTACCATGGTCAATATGGGCTACAATAGAAAAATTACGAATCTTCATCTTGGTTTGGCTCGATTAATTTGCGAATGTCTTCGCTACTTCCGGCTAACAAGGCCGCTTGGGCTCTATCAGCACAGGTTTCAAAATTCAAATTGCGTATCCGGTTTTTTACGCGCAGGAACATACGCGGTGCCACAGATAATATGTCTGTTCCCAATCCCAGTAACATCGGAATCATCTTTTCATCCGAGGCCATTTCTCCGCAAATGCTGACGGTTTTGCCCCGTTGATGGGCGGTTTGTATAATCTGATGAATGGTGCGCAAAACGGCCGGATGGCACGGGTCATACATGTGTGCCACTTCGGGGTTTACGCGGTCCACGGCGATAAGATATTGTATTAAATCATTGGTGCCGATGGAAAGGAAGTCCATTTCCGAAATCATACCTTCCAAGGCGATAGCCGCAGAGGGCACCTCTATCATAGCACCCAAGGCAATTTTATTAACGGGTTTTAGTCCTTCTTGCTCAAGTTCTGCCAAGACTTCATTCAAAGCAGTGCGTACGTGGCGCATTTCTTCTACTGAGGAAACCATAGGTACCATGATTTTAATTTGGGCAGGCACTTCGCACGCGGTACGAACAATGGCGCGCAGTTGGGTGCGCATTAAATCCGGATTTTTCAGAAATAAGCGAATGCCGCGACATCCCATAAAAGGATTGTGATCTTTATCAAACTCGTCCAACGGAAAATCCGGCATCTTATCGGCACCTAAATCCGCCAGCCGAATGGTCACCGGACGCATGTCGAATTTTTTAGCGGTAGATAGGTAAACTTGATACTGCTCCTGTTCCGTGGGCGGTTTGGGCGTGCCCATATATAAAAATTCCGTCCGCAACAGCCCTAGTCCGTCCGTAATAAGAGATTTATTTTCTTTAGTATCGGTGCGCGGGTCGAAGTTTACCATCAGTTGAAAATTTTTACCGTCTGCGGTAATTGTGGGTAAATGATTAATCGTTTTCAGTAAGGATTCTGCTTTTTTTAAGTCCCGCTGGATTTTTTTATAACTGGCCAAAGTATATTTATCCGGATTAATAATCAGCAGGCCGTTTTCACCGTCTGCAATAACGGTATCTCCGTTTTTGACCTGGCGCGCGGCATTGGACAGTCCTACCACCGCTGAAATGCGCAGACTTTGGGCCAAAATAGCCGTGTGACTGGTTTTCCCGCCTTGATCGGTACAGAAGGCTATAATGTTATACTTTTGCAAATTTAAGGCATCGGAGGGAAACAAATTGTGCGCAATTAATATAGACGGACGGCGAATAGCGGTCCAAAAAGAGTTGCGGTCGCCGGCCAAATGGGTTACAATACGTTTGCCTACGTCGAAAATATCGTTACGGCGTTCTCGGAAAAAGTTATCTTGTATTTTTTCAAAGGAAGAGGCTAATTCTTTTAGCGTTAAAAAAATGGCCGCTTGGGCAGACATATGCTCTTGTTTTATTTTGGCCAAAGTGGCGTCTTTAAGCATAGGGTCTTGCAAAATCATTTTGTGCATGGACATGAGGTGAGCATATTCCGGTCCGACGGTTTCACGCAATTGTTGTTCACTCACATCCAAGTCTTGCAAGGTTTTTTCCAGCGCTTGTTGAAATTTAACGGTTTCGGCCTTGACTTGAGAAGCTTCTACATATTGGTCTGAAACGGCAAAATCTGCGGTCGGTAGTAAAACCGCTGGTCCAATGGCTACTCCCGGGCTGGCAGCAATGCCTTTCATCACAAACATGGTTAAAACTCCTCGTTAAATTTGTTGGCAAACAAAGCCGCAATCGCTTGGGCGGCTTGTTTTTCGTCTGCGCCCTCACATTGCAAGTGTAAAACAGAGCCGTATTCGGCCGCCAGCATTAATACACCCATAATGCTTTTGGCATTGACCTCTACGGTATCTTTTTTAATTTTAATTTCACAGTCAAAGTCAGACGCTGTCTGTACCAGCATAGCGGCCGGGCGGGCATGTAACCCTAAACGATTTGTAATTTGAATATCTTGTGTAATCACACGTTCCCCTTTATAATAGACATACTAAATTGAAAATTACTACGCTCGTTAAGTATAAGTATACATTGGGGATGCGCAAACGACGCGTAATAAATGTAATAATGACAAAAGCCAGTACTAAAATTGCTTTGGCTATACTATGAACATTGGTCACTAAATCTGCTTGTTTGAAATAATGATATACTCCCAGCAACAGGAGTAGTACCGCCACATATAATCCCAAGCGTTTGGCCTGATAAATGGTGCGGTTCCAGTCGAAACGGGTTAATCCGAAGCAAGAAGAATTATCCGAAGAATATCCCAGCTCTATTCCCTGCCAACGCACCCATTGTGCTACTATATTGTAAATGAAAAATGCTACCAAACTGCCGGACAGAATTACCGTAGTGGAGGGGGCGTTTAGATAATCCGTTTCCAAAAAATCTACTCCGGATAACATCCAAACAAACAAGGCAATGAGCAAGGTAAGCGGTTTTAAAGTACCCCAGAAAAGCCGGTCTCCAATAGAGGCGGCCGTAATGGAAAGCCCCCGCCGGATTCCTTGCCATTCTAATACTTGTTCTTTATAATCGGTCAGAGAGTGGGCTTGAATGATTTGTTCTTCTTGTTTGGCCAGTGCGCCGAAACAAAACGAAGCCATTACCGGCTGTGTATTGAAATTATCTAAATAGCGTTGCAATACGGTGGGTAACGATTCGGCATCTTTGGCATACAATCGGCGTAATACGGGCATCATGACAAAAGCAAAACCCAAGTTTTGATACTTGGCATAATTCCAGCCGGTTTGTAAGAAAAAAGAGCGAAAAAATAAATTCAGTTTCAGTTGAAAATCCATAGTTACCTCGCCTTAAACCGAAACGCCGGTATCAATGTAGCTAGCCCAATCCAGGGTACAGCTGTGTATGCTAAATGAAATGCAAAATGGATTTTGGGAGTTAAATAGGGAAACAACCAAAACAGCGTTTGAGAGGTTGCCCAAATGGATACCGACAGAAAGATGAAAGTCATGGAGAAGGATAATAACAATGCACCGGCAATAGTACGTTTCAAATCACTGGGGTGGCGGGTAATCTTTTTTTCCACAAACACCATCCACGTGACGCGGCTTTTGCGCAACAGTGCATCTAAAAAGGAATATAAGATGGCGGCCAGTACTCCCACAAAAAAGCTAAAGTACAGCTCAATTCCCATGGCATGCAGCAAAAGAGAAATGGTGATCAACACAACACCGCTGGGTGGGATAACGCCTCCAAGGGGAGAAATGTCGCAAAATAACAGTTCTGCGAAAATGCCCACCTGCAAGCCTGCCATGGCATCTCCGGTGCATAATCCAAAAAGCGGTCCGGCTATAATGGGACGGGATAGCAATGTCTGAAAAGCATACGTAGTATCCAGCTCCAGTAGCGAGGCCAACAGGCATAGTAAAATAGCGGTGGCATGAGTCATTGTAAAATCTCTTTTAAGGAAATAGATTTAGAAGTGGGGACCGCTCTTGTTTCTACTTCTATTCCCAAATCGTGCAATATTTTTAACGTTCGTTTATCCTGTTCATCCAAAAATACATTTTCGGCTAATTTTTGAGCATTGGGCTTAAAATGCATACCACCGATATTGACGGATTTAATTTGCAAACCGTCTTCTAACAAAGGTTGCAGATCCTGTAATGATTCCATGAGCAGCAAGGTCCGTTTGGGTGACTGCGTCATATAAGCTACGCAATGCTCCGGGGATAAAACGGTTAAATCATATTCAAACGGTAACGATAGCCGCAACAAGTTTTTGTTAATATGTTGGGCTTGCATTTTGGAGCACGGAATCACCACTTCATCAATGTTGAGCTCCGGCAGCCACGCTTGGACGATTTGTCCGTGAATAAGGCGGTCGTCCACGCGGGCAAATAAGATGGCCATATTAAAATCCTTTCAGTAACAATTCCGTGGCATTAATGACGGCTCGTTTCCCGTCTGATTCAATTTTTTCAGCCAGTTCTTTGTCATTTAATTTTTTACGACTGTTCAAAGCGGTCAGCAACATACTCAAGTTAAGCCCTGTAATCACGTGACAGTGAGGATTATCTTGTCCGGCTTTGAGCGCGATATTGGTGGCACTGCCTCCGAAAATATCGGTCAGTATAATCACTCCCTGTTCGGCTTGAGCGATCATAGTTTTAAGTTCTTGGGCGCCTTGCTCAATGGAACTGGAAGTGGTGACCGATAAGGTTTGCACCTCTTCAGTTTGCTTGCCCAAAATTTGGGCGGCGGTATTTAACATTTCAGCGGCCAAATTGCCGTGGGTGACTAAAATTAGTTTTACCATAGTTAAATCTCTATATCCCTGTGAAATTCCGAAGCACTTAAACCTTGCTTGCGCAATGTTTCGGCCAGTTGGTGCGCCATAAAAACACTGCGGTGTTTGCCACCGGTACAACCCATGGCAATCGTTAAATAACTTTTACCTTCTTTAATGTATTGCGGAATTAAGTATTTAATCAAATCGGCAAATTTATCGGCAAATTCTTTTGTTTGTTGAAACGATAAAATATAGTCCTGTACGGCTTTGTCCAGTCCGGTCTTGTTTTTCAACTCCTTCACATAATATGGATTGGGTAAAAACCGCACATCCATTACTAAATCCGTATCCTTGGGAATGCCGTTTTTAAATCCAAAAGATACCACCGAAATCTGCATTTCGCCTTCCTTTTTTAATTCTAACAGGGCAGAAATTTTTTCTTTGAGTTCGCCCAATTTCAAATCGGTTGTGTCGATGACTTTATCGGAAGCGATTTTAATGGGTTTTAGTAAATCATGTTCATGTGCAATCGCGGCGGCCAATTTTTTATGAATAGGATGTTTATGTTTGGTTTCCGAAAAACGGCGTATCAAACACTCGTCGCTGGCATCTAAGAAAATAACATTGACTTCAAAATCTTCTTTGGTTGTTTGCTTGAGTAGGGCGGGCAGTTCTTTTAGCCGTTCTCCTTCCCGCACGTCAATGCCTAAGGCCACGTGTTGTAAATCGGCATGCTCGATGACATAAGAAGCAAATTGCGGAAACAATGCCAACGGCAAATTGTCCACACAATAAAATCCCAAATCGCCAAATATTTTGAGAGCTTGGGATTTGCCGGCTCCACTCATACCGGTAATGATAAATAGTTTACGCTTCTGGTGCATGGGTCCTCGTTTTCTTTTTCATACGGTTTAGCATTTTTTGGCTAAACTGTTTGGCCGATAAAATACCTTGGGATTTAAGTTGCTGATTTAATGCCGCCACTTCAATTAAAACAGCTAAGTTGCGCCCCGGTGTAACCGGCAATGCCAGCGATGGAATTTCCACTCCTAGCAGCTCAGTGGTGCGTTGTTCAACCCCCAGACGGTCAATGGTTTCGGTGGGGGGGACGAGTTCAATTTCCATATCGATGGCGCCCTCGTCCTTGGTGGCACCGATACCGAACAGTAAATCTATATCTAAAATCCCCAAGCCCCGCACTTCCATGTAGTGCTTGAGCATTTCAGGACAGGAACCAATTAAAAACCGTCCCCATCTTTTCTGCACTTCTACTACGTCATCTGCAATCAAAATATGTCCGCGTTTGATGAGTTCCAAGGCACATTCGCTTTTGCCGATGCCGGCTTCCCCGCGCAGTAAAATACCGCTTCCGCTTACGTTTAATAGTACGCCGTGTACGTGGGTAACGGGTGCTAATTTTTCATCTAGAAAACGACGAATTTCGGCAGCGAAATCAGCCAGATCCAGCGAGGTTTGTAATACAGGCACTTCCGCTTCTAAACAGGCCTTGCGTAAGGCGGGGGCTGTTTTTAGATTTTCCACCATAATAATGCAAGGCACTTGCCCTTTTCCCAACATATGGGCGATGCTGGTTTGCAAAATTTTAGGTTTCGTTTTGCGGCAGAAGCCGTATTCTTCCGGACCAAATAATTGAATTGCATTGGGCAAAAAATGATCCATATGTCCGCACAAAGCCAGCCCCGGCCGGTTGATGTTAGGGGTGGAAATGTTACGGTGAATATAGCGTCTACCACAGACCAGCTCCAGACGAAGACGTTTCATCTGGAGCAAGTCTTTAACGGTTATGGATTTTGTGAATTTTTGCACCGCTTCCTTCTTATTTCTTTTTAATAGGTTTAATTAAACCGTAAGTGCCGTCCAAGCGTTTGAAAATCAAGTTGATTTGTTTGGAATCTTCGTCTAAGAACATCCAGAAAGAATATCCCAAACGTTCCATTTCATAGGCGGCATCTTCCGGGTTCATCGGGGTTACTTCTACTTGTTTAATGACGGAAAACTTCACATCGTTGGCCGGCAACAAAATATGGTCGTTAAAAGAAGCCATTTCTTCTACGACAGGAGCTCTTTTAGCGGCACGTTTTGCTTTGGATTTGCCTTTGGCTTTTTTCATCTGGGCTTCGGCTTTGGTAACGGCTGAATCAATGGCTTTGTACAAATCCCCTTCCACGGCGGAAGCAGATACGGTGCCTTTTCCGCCGGTGTGGATAATGATTTCGGCTCGTTGGTTGATTTTTTTCTCTACGGACAGTAATACTTGTGCCCATACGACATTGTCAAAATAATTTTCAATTTTATTGACGCGGGCTTGCACGAATTGTTTGATAGCAGGCGTTAATTTAATGTTTTTCGCGGTGATTTTAATTTCCATAACTTCCTCCACATAATTTTAACGGGACACCCCGTATAGACATTTAATCATTAATTGTCTATTTGTGTCAACGCGTAATTGACGGAAAAGAATAGTTATAAAAGCAGAATTAGATAAATTTGATAAGCCTCCTTGCCGCGGGGTAAGTAGAACCTATTAAGTAGTATAGGAAAAAATCCGTAAAAAACAAGCTAATAGGTAAAATTTGGTAATATAGTGGGGTAGTAAAAGGAGAAATAAGTTAACAAAGCCCTAATCCGGCTGATTACATTTATCTGTTTTTGGAATCCTATGTAGAATAGGAAGCACTTTGGGAAACCAAAGTTCTCTGATAGTCCAAAAACAGCCTGTTTAGGCACTGTATGTCCGAGCTGATCCCTTGGGCATAGAGTGGCCAGTGTCCTACACGAGCAAGTGTAGGACCACGGCTGTTTAATGGATGCGGCACTATCAGAGACGCGACATTAGGCAGCCGTTTTTTTGTCCCGGTATTTCTTTCTATGTAATTTTCCTAAAGCAGACCATGCAAAGGAGAATTTATATGCTCAGGCAATCAAAGACAAAAAGTAGTAGTACCTGTACTGAAAAACGTGACATTTTTCCTGTTTTTAAGGAAAATTATGTCGCTATAGCCGTCAATTCATCTGATTTCTATACGCCCTATCTAGGCACATATTTGCAGTCTATTAAAGAACATGCGAGCACTCATACAAATTATGATGTAATTGTTTTTGAACAAGGCATTAGTTTGCCAAATCAAAAGCGACTAAAGATGTTTTTTGAAACAAGTCATAACTTTTCTGTGCGTTTTTATAATCCAAGCCATTTGTTTGATTATGACCGACTAATTGTATCTCATCATTATCTGTGCAAGGAATCCTATTTTCGGTTAGTTGCGCCTACTACTATGAAAAATTATTCCCGCGTAATATATACTGACGTGGATTTGATTTACAATGCCGATCCTAAAGAACTTTATGAGTTAGATATGCAGGGGGCGCCTATACTATCTGTTTTAGAACCTGTTTGGAGTGCTTGGATTAATGATAATACTGTGGTGAGTGGAAAAAACATACGTGATTATTCTCGTAATGTATTAAAACTGTCGAATCCGCATCATTATTTCAACACAGGTGTTATGTTAATGGATATTCAGTTATTAAAGAGTGGAAATTTTGTACAAAAATGCTTGGAAAGAGTGGCGGCAGGAACACATTATTTATATCAAGATCAAGATGTATTAAATGAAGTGATAGGTGAAAAAATAGGGGTGTTACCGTTTGAATGGAATTTTGAGGTAGATGTTTTGCAATCAGCGATTCCCAAAGCGAATAAAGAATTCAATTCATACTGTCATATTTCTTTGCCAAAAATAATTCATTATATCGGGTCGCGAAAACCGTGGATAATGCCCACGCGTATTTTGGCAGATACATGGTGGGAGCTAGCCCGCAAGACGCCTTTTTATGAAGAAATTCTGCAACGATTGGCTGAGAGGTTTCCACGTCAAATGTGCAAAGAGATAAAAGAATTGTTTTTATTTCCGAAGACCTATGTCTCTTGGCGTCGTTGTCAATTATTGCAGAAGCTTACATGGGGCGCCAAACGACGTCATTATAAACAAAAAGCTCTACAATTTAAACAACGCGTTAAACAAGTGTATAAATGGATTCATTAATTATTTGAAGAGAGAGGAAGATTTTTATTATGAAAAAAATATTTATTTCGGTTTTAACTCCAATTTACAACCACGATGTAGAATATGTCAGGCTATGTCTAGAGAGTTTGAAAAGCCAAACTCTGCAAAACATGGAAATGATTTTAATTGACAACGAAGCTACCTCAGAGGCTAAACAGCTTATAGCAGAATATGCGCAACAAGACAAGCGATTTAAGGTAATTCATATCGACCACAATATAGGCTATGGCCCGGCTATGAACGAAGGTATAGAGGCTGCTAGGGGCCAGTATATCGGGATTGTAGAAAGCGACGATTGGATAGAGCCCAATATGTATAGCCGGTTGTCGAAATATGCACGAAAATATGGTGCGGATATTGTCAAATGCCGCTTTGAACATTACATGGGAAATGGATCCTATAATCCAAGTCTCAAATATGAATTAAGTTTATGTAATAGAATATTGACACATCAGGAAACAGAGTGTATTCCTTTGGGACCAGCATCTCAGTGGTGTGGTATTTATAAAAAACAGCTACTGGATCAATATGCTATACGATATACTTTATTAAACGGGGCATTTCATCAAGATATGGGTTTTGTATTAAAAACTTGGTGTTGTGCCAAAAGTCTCGTGCTATGTAACGATGTGTTGTATCATTATCGTCTAAACAATAGTAATTCATCTACATATCAGCAAGATGTAGTGGCATGGGGCTCTCATAAAGAATATGTGTTACTTAGAGAATTTGTGCAGAAGACTTGCCCTGAACAGCGATATTGGGAGATTATTAATAGACGAGAATATCTTAATAAGTTATATTTTTTCAACCAGCGGCTACATCATAGACGTCTGTTTTATCTATTAACAGCAATGTCTAATGTATTTAAACATGACTTACAACAAGAGCAAACAGATGAAAAACTATATTCTCCCGATGAATGGAAAGAATACAATGAAATAGCATATCATCCCTATATGTATTACTTTAAATACCTTGTAAAAAAATATCTCTTTTCACAGGAAAAAACAGATAAGAAACGAATATTTCATGTCTGTGGTATAAAACTGGTATCCAAGAGGCATAAATCGCGGCAGAGAAAATTAAATGAATTGACTGATTCAGTTAATAAATTGTTACGAATGCAAATTGATAGCCGAAATCAGTTGATCGCCCAAAGATCATATTTGCAAGCTAGTGTCTTGCATCCGAATGTATTTTCAAAATATAAGAATTTATATCACAACAGAACCGTTGCGTTGATATGCACGGGACCGAGTGCAAAGTTTATCCCCAATTTATTTCCTTCAGATACGATTTTTGTGGGAGTAAATGGGGCTTGTAGATTGAAACAATTTCCGCTCAATTTTTTATTCATGCAAGATAATACGGTCAATCAACTGGGCAATGAAACTCTCACAGATGAAGCAGTCCGGTATGAAGGAAATCAGTGTATAAAGTTTTTTGCAACTTTTTCGAGTTTGACACTAACGCGAAATTTGAATGCAAAAAAGCCACTTTTACCCATTCCCAGCGCCTATAGTTATTATCCGCGTGTTCATAGGTATATCGTGAATGATGATGCATCCTGTATTTTCCCTGCAATAGATATATCAGCGGAGCCATTTACTAACATGTTTGGAACAGCATTTTCTGCCATGCAGTTTATTTGCTATACTAATCCCGCAAGAATTTACTTAATAGGATGTGATTGCACGAGTGGGTATGCATACAAAGATACTTCTTATATTGAGTTATTCTCCCATGTACAATATTGGAAAAGAATACGCGAATTTGCTATGTTACAGTATCCAGATACAGAGATAATTTCCATTAACCCTGTGGGATTAAAAGGGTTATTTAAGGATGTCTATACGGAAAGTTATCTCAAGGAACATCCGGAAATACAAGATGTAGAAATTCTGAAATAGACTGGTAAATGTTCATCAAGATGACCAATGAGAGTATTGCCTCATAAAAAAACACCCCGCAGATTTCTGTGGGGTGTTTTGTAAAACGCAAACTTATTTGGCGTTTACCATTTTGGCACGAGAGATATCGCCTTTCTTGTCTAAGAAATACAAATATCCTTTTTCTTTTTTAATGCCGGTTTTTTCTACTTTTTTGGGCTTTCCGCCTTTTTTGCCGCCGCGGGCCATTTGTACACGGGCCACATCGCCGTCTTTATCAATATAGTACAAGAAACCATCTTCGCGTTCTACGCCGATTTTCATTACTTTTTCAGCCATTTTAAACTTCCTCCTTATTTAGTGCACTACTTTCAGGGTCTGGGTTGAATCAATCAAAAGGTTTTCTGTTTGCAATCCTGCACACAAACAGATGAGTCCAAAGACCCTTACGAGAAAAGTCTAATAAATATTCTTGCATTTTGCAAGCATTATTTTTCCTCGGGAGTTAAAAACCGGCCCTTCGGAGAGATTTTATCGTCGTACGCGTAGAAAATAAAAAAAGCGTTTAATCCAACGAGTATTCCCCGCTAAATGTTATAATACCTATATATATCCCCGTTTTAACAGAGGACGTTTTATGTATTTAAAAGCAATTGAAATTGTCGGATTTAAATCATTTGCAGACCGTATGCGGCTGGACTTTGAGCCGGGCATTACCTGTGTGGTGGGGCCCAACGGTTGCGGTAAATCAAACGTAATTGATTCGGTACGCTGGACGATCGGGGAAATGAGTTGGAAGGCGTTGCGCTCTGCGTCCATGGTGGATATTATTTTTAATGGGACGGCTAAACGCGCTCCGCTCAATATGGCGCAAGTGAGTATGGTGTTTGACAACTCCACGCGCAATCTGCCGCTTGATTTTAATGAAATTACCGTCACGCGGAAAATTTTCCGCTCCGGAGAAAGTGAATATTATTTAAATAAAGTACAATGCCGTTTGCGGGATATTCGGGATTTGTTTTTAGATACCGGTATCGGTGGAGAAGGGTATGCCATTATTGACCAAGGCGGAGTGGAAAGTGTTTTGTCTGCCTCGCCGGAGCAACGCCGCGAAATGTTTGAAGAAGTGGCCGGCGTGTCTAAGTATAAAGCCAAACGGGAAGAATGTATCCGTCGTTTGGAGCGTGTGGATTTAGATTTGGCGCGCTTATCAGACACGGTGGTGCTGATTGAAGAGCAAATTAAAAAATTAGACGGAGAAGCCCGCAAAGCCCGCCTCTATCAAAAATACCGGGAAGAATTAAAAGAAAGTGAAATTGCCATTTCCTTATGCTCGATTAAAGAAGCGGACGGACTGATTGCTAAACATACCGCAGAGTTAGAGCCAATTGTCAAACGCATGGCGGATTTGGAAAATCAAATCTCTGCTCAAGAAGGTCAAACGGCGGCAATGGATTTGAATTTAACACATAAGCAACAGGAAGTGACCGCCTTTAATGAAAAAATTGCTGCCAGTAAATATAAGGTGGGTCTTTTGGAAGGAGCTATTAAAAACTGCGACAATCTAACGGCAGAATTTACGGCACAGCTGGCGGCTTCGGGCAGTGAAGCCGAACGGGGACAAAACCGCCTCAAAGAAATTGCGCCGGCGATTGCCAAATTAAAAGAGCAACTGGCGCAGGCCGACGAACAACTATCCCCTTTACAAAAGGAGTATAACGAAGCATTTGCCGCTTCCCAACGGCAGGATCAAACCTTGCGTGATACGGATTTGCAAATCCAGCGGGCGAGCAATGATTTGATGCGTCTGGTGCAGAGCCAAATGGAATGCCAAAATAAAATTTCCTTAGAGCAGGCCAATGTACAACGCGAAAACGAAGATTTAATTACTTTAGAAAAACGTAGCCAAGCCAGCAGCGGCGTGGGCGCCATTGAGCAGGCCTTGGCTGAAATTCGCCAACGCTTGGAAAGCAAACAACAGCAAGCTCAACAAGCCCGCGAAAAAATTACGCAAGCCGAACAATCCCTTTCTCAGTTGCGCCAAAAACGCAGTGCGATGAGCGATCAACTCTCGGCCATTAAATCAGAAAAAGCGGCTCTAAATGCCAAATTGGAGATGATTCGTACAGCCGGTGCCAATGATCCGTATTGGTTGGGAGTGCAGGCTGTTAACAAAGCAAATATCGCCGGTGTGAGAGGCACTTTGCGTAAAGCATTGAAATACAAAAAAGCATTATCTACAGCAGTAGAGGAAGCGTTTGGAAAGTATTTAGATGCGGTGCTGTGTGATAACCGCGCGGCCGTGCAAGCGGCGGTGGAAGTTTTAAAATCGCAGGACAAGGCGCGTTGTAAATTTATCATTTTAGATCAAGTTCCTTCTGTTAAGAAAGCCGCCGGATCTTTGCAAAAAGAATTGAAATATGCGGCTGAACTGGAAAATTTAATTTCCCTGTTAATCGGCTCTTATCAAACCGACAGCGAAGGCGGACTGGAAGGAGAATTTTTCCTCAGTGCCGGTGCGGCTGTTTCTGCGCCGGAAGCGTATTGGGGCGAAGAGGAAAGTGTAAAAGAAACCTTGGCCGAGAAAACAACCCAAGAAGAAACGCTTTCCAAAGAGATGATTAAGGGGTATGAAGCCATGACGCAGGCCGAGCAATCCTTGCAAACGTTGCGCGCGCAAGCGCAAGAAGCCGCCGTGGCGGCGGGGGCCGTGCAAGGGGAATTGCAATCTAAAGAGCGCGAGCTTAAACAAGCACAAGAAGTATTAGCTCGTGAGGCCGCTCAAAAAGAGGCTTTGTTGCTACGCGTGGAAAAACGCAAACAACAGTTACAGCAGTTGGAAAAGGATCTAAATAATTTGCTCCAGCAACAAGAAGAATTAAAGCAAAAATCCGAAACATTGAAAACGCAAAAAGCAGATTTGCAACAACAGACCGAAAAAACCAAAGTACAATTAAATGAACTCAACGGCAAATTGTATGAAGCAAAATTGCGCCGCAATAATGTGGAAGTGGATTTGAAATCTACGGAATTTGAATATAATACCTTGTTGCAAAATGAAGGGAAACGTGCCGAAGCCGCGCAGGCAGCCAATGCGCGTTTGCAAGCTTTAGCCGCAGAAAAATTATCCACCCAAGCGCAGTTATCTACGGAGAGAGATACATTAGCTGCTTTAGAGACCGACGAATATAAATTGCGTCAATCCGTAGAAGCCATGAAAAAAGAATATAACGAAAAAATGACGGCGTTAAATGCCAACAAGAAGCAATATTCGGACCAACAGATTAAACAGAATGATTTGGAAAATGCTTTGGCTAATGCCCGCCGCCAACGCACGACGGTGGTAAATCATTTGTTTGAAAGCTGGAACATTACGCCGGAAGAGGCGCAGCTGAATTTTGGGGACAAGCAGGTGGATTATGAGCGCGTGAAAATGATGCGCAAGCGTATTGAAAATATGGGCGCGGTGAATATGACTGCTCCGGAAGAGTATGACGCGCTGTCTGAGCGGCACAATTTCCTCAAGAGCCAGATCAACGATTTGGAAGAAGCGAAAAAAGATTTGCGCTCCGCTATTCATAAGATTAATGTGACTACGTGGGATAATTTCAAATACACTTTTGAACAGGTCAAAATGCATTTTAAGAATATTTATCAGACCTTGTTCCGCGGGGGAGAATGCGATCTGGTATTAACCGATCCGGAAAATTTATTAGAGACCGGTATCGAAATTTATGCCCAGCCGCCCGGTAAAAAACTGCTTAATATTTCTTCTATGTCCGGCGGTGAAAAAACATTGACGGCGCTGTCTTTGTTGTTTGCTTTCTTTACCCATAATCCGGCCCCGTTCTGCATTATGGACGAGGCAGATGCGGCCTTGGATGAAGCCAATGTGGAGCGCTTTGTCAATTTGATTAAAGAATTTTCCAGCACGACCCAGTTTATTGTGGTTACTCACAATAAACGTACCATGGAATCGGCTCGCCGCCTCTATGGAATTACCATGGAAGAAAGCGGTGTGTCTAAAGTCATGTCTGTCAACTTGGCAGACCGCGCCGATACGGCCAAAAAAGAAGAGCTGGAAGCTTTGGCAACACGCTGATGAAATACGGAGTCCTATCAGATATTCACGGTAATTTAGAAGCCTTTGAAGCGGTGTTGGGTTGTTTGCAACAGGCCGGCGTAGACCAATATATTTTTTGCGGAGATTTGGTGGGATACGGCCCCGATCCGGAAGCGTGCGTGCAAAAATACTTAGAATTATCTTCCGCCGGGAAGGCCATTGGGGTGCTAGGCAATCACGATGCCATTTTTGTCCACCCGGAACTACAGGAATATTTTAACACAGACGCACTTTTAGCACTGGATTGGAGTGCTCAACAACTAAGCAAAAAATCAATCCGCACGATTTCTTATCTGCCGGGAATTATTCAACAGGAAAATTTTGCCGTTGTACACGGCACGCCGCGCGATCCTATTAAGGAATATTTCTTTAGCAGTATGCAGTTTCACCATATGTATCAAAAGTGGAGCGGCCAAGTGCTGTTTGTGGGTCATACGCATGTTCCTTTTTTCATGTTTGGAGATGAACAAATGTGTCATGTGCACACAGTGATGCAACAGCAAACCCTTTTATTAGATAAAAATGCACGTTATGTGATTAATCCGGGCTCTGTAGGAAAACCCCGCGATAATGATACCCGCGCTTCCTTTGGCATTTGGGACAGCGACCGGCAGGAATTTCACTTTTTACGTCAATCTTACCCGTATGAAAAAACCCAAGCAAAAATGAAAGCGGCCGGCTTGCCTGAGCTATTAATTGAAAGTCTGGCGCTGGGATTGTAAAGATTGCTTACCAATAAAAAACCTCGCTTTCGCGAGGTTAAATGGTGGACCCGACGAGGACCCAACTTGCGATCTATGCGCCATTTTAGGAAGCGAAATAGCGCCTGCTCGCAATCGCCCTGTCTGGTACAAAATTTAAAGCCCCTGTCTAACGACAGAGGCTTTTAAACTTTGGACCCGACAAGGATCGAACTTGCGACCTCCACAGCCGCAACAGCACGGCAACGCGCCTGCGTTGGTCCTCAGTCATAATCCGTTGTTGGGCTTTCTTTTTACAAAATAAAACCCACCTTACGGTGGGCTTCATTTTCTAAAAAGTGGACCCGACAAGGATCGAACTTGCGACCTCCTGCATGCCATGCAGGCGCTCTCCCAGCTGAGCTACGGGCCCGTAAAACGGGATTACTTGCTACCCATATAGTATAGCAATTTTTTTTTCGTTTGCCAAATTTTCTTTTCCGATGTTCCGCTTATCCTAGTGCTTGTTTGACCGCTTCCAACACTTTTTGCGGCGTGATAGCGTGCATACAGCGGTTTGTTTCAAAGAGCGCGCATTTGCTCATCCAATCCGGCACAATACACATACATTCCCGGCATTTGCCCGCCCGCAAATTGATATTGCGTTCGTACCCAAAGTATTTGACAGGCGTTGGGCCAAACATCACCACGGCACGTGTACTGGTTAAATTGGCCAGTTGTGTCATGCCGCTTTCCCCGTCTACATGCAGTAGCGCGCCTTCCAATATGTAAGGCAAATCCGCCACTTGGGTTTTGCCTACCAAACAGACATCTGCAAAATCAAACGGGACACTGTTGGAAGCTCCTAATTGCACGATTTGGATATCGGGAAATTGTTGCTTAAATAAGCGTCCGAATTGTTCCCAATGAGCGCGCGGCCAACAGCGCGTGGCGGCGCGGCCGTGCAAATCGGTATTTGTATTGGTGCCGTCGTGAATGGTGATATACTTTTTATTAGACAGTCCAAAAGACGTAAGCGTTTGGGCCAGTTTATCTAAATTAATTTCCAAAGGGACGCGATCATTTTGCCCCACCGAAACACCGGCCGTGAGCCCCATATTAGGAATGCGGGCCGAGCCGTACTCCATAGAAATTTGTGCCCACAATCCGTCCAAGTGCGGGGTATTGTTTGTAATGATGGCTAGTTTCTCTTGCAATTTTTGGGCTTTTCCCAAAGCAGGAACCCACTCGGGGGCCAATTGTTGCAGACGGGCTTTATCCATATGATCAAAATGGAAAGCATGACAGCCGGCTATGACTAAATCGTAGTCGCGCGGGTCATACGGTTGGGCAACATATCCATTGATGAGCCCGTCGGAAAATACCATATCTACCGCGGCTTGGTGGTCATAGCAAAAATAGAGTTGTGCCGTTGGCAATAACTCGTGCAATTGCGCCACAAACAGACGGGTCATGCATACATCTCCAATCCCGCCCCGTACGTGAATTAAAATCTTTAATTGGCTGGCAGGTTTCTGTACCGGTTTGTGTGTCAGCCGGTAACAAAATAATTTGAACTTTTGTTTCCATGCTTTGCGTTGTTGATGCAATTTTTGGGCCACGCGTACCAACGCGCTTTTCTTGCTGTACAGGTTGGCAAGTTCTTCCAGTTGGCATAATGCTAATTGAAATTCCGGTTCTGTCATTGCCATATCATGGACTCCTGGTCAATTTATGCTACAATTGTATCATATTCAGTAAAGGGAGACACTATGGCAAAAAAGAATGCGATTTTCTTTTCGTGTAATCAACGCTTTTTATTTACGTTATGTGTGGCATTGCTGAGTTTGAAAGAACATAACGCTAAGTTGTTGGAAAATACAGACGTGCTAGTATTTCAACAGGGATTTACAGAAGAAGATAAAGCCTTTGTCAATAAAATCTTACCTTGTAAATTTACCGATTATAAATTTGCGGTAGAAACTGATTTTGAGAATATCAATTTTAAGCATTTTACACAGCTCACTTTTGCACGCTACGAAATTTTTGATTTGCTAGACACCTATGCCAAAGTGCTCTATGTAGACGTGGATGTGATGATCGGCGGAGATTTATCTTACATCTTTGATAATTTCGGCAGTAAAGGCGGCGTGGCCATGTGTAAAGATACACAAAAGGGGCTTACGCTGATTACCAAAAATTTTGTCAAACCCCTGCCACAATATGATATGACCGTACCTTGTTACAATGCGGGGGTAACATTGTTTACGGACCAAATCCCGCACCGAAAAGAACTTCGTATGTGGTGTTATAATAAGACAGCCGAGTGGCTGGAAAATTTGGTTTGCCCGGACCAAGGGGTAGTCAATGTGATGTTGCAGGAATTTGATGTGCCGATAGAAGTGCTTCCGGATATTTGCAACTGTCTTCCTTCCAACCCTAAATATTTGGATAAAGACTGCCACGATGTGCTGATTTATCATTGTGCCGGCGGCGGGGTACGCTTTTGGACGTACACCTATAATGCACCGTGGCAAAAGTACTACCAAGAATATTTGGCGATGGGTGGCAAGCCTCACACCGACAAAGAACATGCGTGGCTTAAGTTTATTAGAAAGTATGATTTGCAGCGTTTTGATTTTTTTGAACGCTCTCCGGACCCGCAAATGCACCCGGCGCGCTTTTTGAAATATATTTTAACATGGCCGTATAAATACGTACGCCGCAAATGTTGTAAATGAGAGGGAATATGAAATCTATTTTAGTTATGGGCGGAGCCGGATACATCGGTTCGCATACCGTAAAACATTTAATAGAGCAAGGATATCGTTGCGTGGTGGCGGACAATTTGTCTAGCGGTCACCGGGAAGCGGTGCATCCACAGGCTGCTTTTGAGGAAGCGGATTTATTAGACCCGGTTTCTTTGGAGGCAGTTTTTTCGAAATATGATTTTGAAGCGGTGCTGCATTTTGCGGCATTTGCCAGTGTGGGCGAAAGTGTACAGGACCCGCAAAAATATTATCACAACAATGTGGTGGGGACGTGGAATTTGCTGAGCGTGATGTTACGTCACGGAGTGAAGAAAATCGTTTTTTCAAGCACTTGTGCTACCTATGGTGAACCGCAATACACTCCCATAGATGAGAAACACCCGCAACATCCGATTAGTCCGTATGGACGTACAAAACTGGTGGTAGAAAATATCTTTGCCGATTATGCCAAAGCATATGGCCTAAAATACATAGCACTACGGTATTTTAATGCGGCTGGGTGCGCCTGCGACGGATCTATCGGAGAATCTCATGACCCCGAAACGCATCTAATCCCGCTGGTCTTGCATACGATTATGGGCAAACGGCCGTGCCTAAAAATCTTCGGTACCGATTATCCTACGCCCGATGGCACCTGCCTGCGTGATTACATTCACGTAGAAGATTTGGCAGTGGCGCACCGGCTGGCTTTAGAAAAATTAGACAGCTATAGCGGATATATCAATTTGGGTACGGGCATTCAAACCTCTGTCAAAGAGATTATTACCGCGGCTGAACAAGTAACCGGGAAAAAATGTCCGGTGGAAATTGCACCGCGCCGTGCTGGAGACCCGGCTGAATTATATGCCGCTAACGGCAAGGCCGAAGAAGTGCTAGGCTGGAAGCCAAAATATATGCTCAAGGATATTATTTCCACGGCGTGGCATTGGGAAGAGCATAAAAAGTATTAAGTTTTAAGAGCCCGTTAAAAACCCCCGCTTTAGTGAGCGGGGGTTTTTGTCGTGTCTTACAGATTATTTCTTACCGCCGCGTTCAAAGGCTAGCGTATAAGTAGTCATATCCGTGATTTCGGCCGGACCGAAGTATTGGATCGGTCCCGGGAACAAATAGGATTCGCTCATGGCCCACAAACCACGTTGTTTGGCAAAGGCCTTAAAGACCGGTCCGTTGAGTTCTACTAAGGCTTTGCGGATAACCGGTTTTTCTTTGCCTTTGCGGCGTTCCATGTTCATCATCATGGTCAAAGGCACGCCGCCGCATTCCCATTGAGTGGCTTTTTTGGTCAATTTGCGCACGGAGGATAAATAGCCCGTGCAGTTGTTGAGGGCCAACGCGGCCGCATTGAAACCTAAAGCGTACGTATAATTGGCATCAAAGGTGGACGGCACTCCGCAGCGACCTTCGTAACCGAAGAAATGCGTAATGGTGGAAAATTTGCCATTATACTTGCCGGCTTTTTTCAGGGCGGCTAATTTAGTGCGCAACATATCAATTAACAGTTTTTCCGTTTCAATCAAAGAAACCTGTACATTGCCGTGCGGATCGCGGTCCAACATAAGTTGGGCGGCAATTCCTTCCGGCAGAGAGCTCATCAAATCGGCCAATTTCTTCGGCAGTTTGGAAATGATGAAGGCTTTCTTTTCCGCGACCGAATTCATTTTGCTGAGTGCGGCTTCATGGTCGGCCAGTAAGTCATTTAAGGCGGCAATCAGGGCCTTCATTTCCGGAATAAATTCAATCAATCCTTCCGGCACGAGCACTACACCAAAGTTTTTGCCTTGTTTGGCGCGCGCCGCAATAATGCCGGCCAAGTAATCAATGATTTGTTTCAAAGTCATTTTTTTGGCTAATACTTCTTCGCCGATTAAGGTAACATTAGGCTGGGTTTTGTGCGCTACTTCTAAGGTAATGTGAGAAGCACTGCGCCCCATTAAACGAATGAAGTGCCAGTATTTGCGGGCCGAATTGACATCGCGGCAGATATTGCCCACCATTTCGGCATAGATTTTGGTGGCAGTATCAAAACCGAAAGAGGTTTCAATTTTGTCATTTTTCAGGTCCCCGTCGATAGTCTTGGGGACGCCGATGACACAAATGTCTGCTCCGTGGGCTTTAAAATATTCCGCCAATACGCCGGCATTGGTATTTGAATCATCTCCGCCGATAATGACCAGCGCATTGAATTTATTTTTCTTCAAATTAGCCAATGCGGTAGCCAATTGTTCTTCTGTTTCGATTTTGGTGCGGCCCGATTGGATTAAATCAAACCCGCCGGTATTGCGGTACCCTTCCATGAGTTTGGGGGTAATTTCTTTAAATTTATTGTCCAAAATGCCGCTCGGGCCCCCCAAAAAACCATACAATTTGTTTTTGGGATTGGTTTTTTTGAGTCCGTCTAACAGACCGGCAATGACGTTGTGCCCGCCGGGAGCTTGCCCGCCGGATAATACAACGGCGGCTTTGATAGCTTTTTTGCCGATAGCCGGGTTGGCCCCTTTTACAAAAGTGATTTCCGGCATGCCATAAGTGTGGGGGAACATTTTCTTTACTGCAGCTTGGTCAGCCACGCTTTGGGTGGCTTTGCCTGCTTTGGGTTTAATAAAGCAAGCACCTTTTTTCAAGATTTCCGGCAGCACCGGTTTATAAGCGCAACGGTGCTGTTGCAAGGGAGAAACAGCGTTTTTATTTGCCATAACAGCTCCTAAAGTAAAATATTTACTAAATTATAGCAAACTTATTTTCCTTCGTGGTATGCTAGGGGAAAAAGAAAAGCCTGTCAGAGCGTATAAATGGTACAATATGATTAGAAGCTATATAAGTACTGATTTAGATTTACAAAAAACAAAACTTGTGCTAGAATGAAAAGAGGTCGGCCCGCAGCTGGGATGTGGGCTGATGTCGTGGCTTTGAATAAGGAGAGGGTGAATATCATGAAAGTATTGTTGCTGGCAGGTGGACTAGGAACACGTTTGGGAGAGGAAACATCCTTACGTCCTAAACCAATGGTAGAGATCGGCGGATACCCCATTTTATGGCATATTATGAAACTTTATACGCACTACGGATTTACGGAATTTATTGTCCTATGCGGTTATAAAAGCGAAGTAATCAAAGAGTATTTTCTGAACTACTATACCAACAACTCCGATGTAACTATTAATTTTTCTAATAATGAAGTCGACATTCATCGCACCTCCGCAGAACCTTGGAAAGTGACCATGATTTATACCGGCCGCAATAACATGACCGGCAGCCGTATCAAACAAGCCCGCCACTATGTAGGAAATCACCCGTTTATGTTAACCTACGGGGACGGCGTAGCGGATGTGGATATTAAAAAATTAGTGGAATGTCATAAAAAATCCGGCAAATTAACCACATTGACCGCGGTGCAACCTTCGGGTCGTTTTGGCGCGTTGAATATTGAAAGTGACGGCCAAATTACTCGTTTCCAAGAAAAACCGAAAGGAGACGGAGCCTGGGTTAATGGCGGATTTTTTGTATGTCAGCCGGAAGTGTTCGATTATATTCCCGATGGAGATCAGGTGATTTGGGAAAGAGAACCCTTGCAAAATTTAGCTAACGCCGGTCAACTTAATGCTTATAAACACAGCGGTTTTTGGCATCCGATGGACACCCTTAAGGACAAAATGGACTTAAATGCCCTGTGGGAACAAGGCAAAGCCCCGTGGAAATTGTGGGATAAATAAGGCGATTGTATGGATAAGCGTGTTTTAATCACAGGTGGTACCGGATTTATCGGGCAACAAGTAGTGCGCCAATTACTAGATAAAGGTTATGAAGTGCATAGCCTGGTTTATCCGCCTTTTGCTCCGGAGCAGAAGGGGCTGATTCAATATGAGATGAATATATTGGACAGTCAGGCGGTTAATACTTTTCTGACAGAACATAAATTTGAAAATTTAATCCACTTGGCGTGGTATGTGGGGAAAGGATGCCACGGCTCTGATTTGAATTTAGACTGGGTGGTGGCCACCTTTAACTTGCTTAAAAGCTTCAAAGAAAATGGCGGAAAACGCTTCCTTGGCGCGGGTACCATTTCGGAATATGAGTATAAGTACGGTTATTTTACCGAAGATGTTACGCCTACCGATCCCGGTACTATGTACGGGAATGGCAAGAATTCCGTCTATCATTTAGCTAAGATATTTTGCAAACAAAATAATATCGCTTTCAAATGGCCGCGGATTTTCAACCTATACGGTCCTAACGAAAAACCGCAACGCTTGATGCCGTCTGTGATGGTGTCTTGTTTGAAAGGAGAAGATGTTAAAGTAAGCGATTGTCTTAAATTCCAGGATTATCTGCATGTAGAAGATACTGCCCGCGGAATTGTGACGGTGTTTGAGTCTGATGTAAACGGGGCAGTAAACATTTGCTCTGGCAAACCGGTGCAACTGCGCTATATTGTGCAAAAAATTGCTGAAATGACAGATTTCAAAGGAAAAATTTTATGGGGTGCTATTGCGGCGGCATTTGGCGATGAGGTCGTAGTGGGAAATAATGCCAAATTGTTGTCTTTGGGATGGAAACCTAAATATACTTTAGAAGAAGGATTAAAACAAACTATTGAATGGTGGAAGGAGCATATAAAATGAAAGCATTTAATGATGTATACCGTGGAAAAACAGTTTTAGTGACCGGGCATACCGGTTTTAAAGGAAGTTGGTTATCTATTTGGTTGACCTGTTTGGGCGCCAAGGTAGTCGGATATGCATTAGATCCTTATTCCCAACGCAGCAATTATTGTGCCTCTCACCTTGAAAATCATTTATTTGCCGATGAACGCGGCGATATGCGCGATAGCGCCCGTTTAGAAGAAGTAATTGCCAAATATAAACCGGAAATCATTTTCCACTTGGCGGCACAGGCTTTGGTGCGGACTTCTTACCAAAATCCGAAATATACTTACGAGACCAATTTAATGGGTTCGCTAAATTTATTAGAAGCCGTGCGGAAATTTGATTTTATCAAAACGGTCATTATGATTACTTCCGACAAATGCTATGAGAACGTAGAACAAATTTGGGGTTACAAAGAAACCGACCGTATGGGCGGATATGACCCTTATTCTTCTTCTAAAGGTTGTACGGAATTAATGATTTCCTCGTACCGTAATTCTTTCTTCAATCCCAAAGATTATGCCAAGCATGGTAAAGCGATTGCTTCCGTGCGCGCCGGAAACGTTATCGGCGGCGGAGACTGGAGCGATAACCGGTTGATCCCTGATTGTATTCGCTACATTGAGGAAGGAAAAGATATTGAAATACGTAGCCCGCATGCCACCCGCCCTTGGGAACATGTACTAGAACCGTTGTCCGGCTATTTGCGCGTTGGACAAAAATTGATGGAAGATCCGGTCGGGTATGCCCAAGGATTTAACTTCGGCCCTTCCATTGAATGCAACAAAACCGTATGGGAAGTAGTGGAATACTTAGTCAAATACTACGGAAAAGGCAAAGTGGTAGATGTATCCGGTGCGGAAATGGTGCATGAAAATACTTTACTGAGTTTAGACGTAACCAAAGCCTACCGCATGTTGCAATGGAAAGCAATGCTTAATTTGCATGAAGCAATTGAATTTACAGTAGATTGGTATAAAGAAGCGTTGCATAAAGATGATATGTTTGAATTCTGCCAAAAGCAAATTCAGGCGCATATGGATAAAGGTTATCTGTGGGAACGGTAATTTTAGGAAGTGGAATTGCCGGTTTGTCTGCGGGCTTCCATCTTAAAAAGGCAAATAAACCCAGCGTTATTTACGAAAAGGCAAACGACTGGGGCGGCTTGTGCGGAAACTTTACCATAGAAGGGTTTCGCTTCGACCGTTTTGTCCATTTTACTTTTACCGATGATCCTTACATCAAAGGAATTTTCGAGAAATCTTCGCCTCTTTATGAACACCCACCCGTATCTAGCAATTATTATCAGGGTTGTTGGTTAAAGCATCCTGCCCAAAATAATTTGGCCCCATTACCAACGGAAGAGAAAGTAAAAATTATTGCCGATTTTATTCAACGCCCGCATAAGGATATAGCTGATATTGCAAATTATGAAGAATGGCTACGCGTACAGTATGGCCATTACTTTGCAGAGCATTTTCCGTTTAAATATACCCGTAAATATTGGGGAATGGAGCCGCGTGATTTAGAGACCAAATGGGTGGGTAACCGTATGCATTCGCCGAATTTGGCCGAGGTATTAAAAGGGGCATTTGAAGAGCAAAAAGAGAATTTTTACTACACCAAATATATGCGCTATCCAAAACGCGGCGGCTTTCGTTCTATTTTAAATACGTGCCGAGAGGGATTGGATATTCAGTTCAATAAGGAAGTGGTGCAAATTGATCCGCAAGCCAAAACCGTTGCATTTGCCGATGGCTCCGTGCAGACTTATACGCGGTTAATTTCCAGCTTGCCTTTGCCGGAAATGGCACGTTTGGTAAAAGATATGCCAAAAGAGGTTCAACAGGCAGCGGCTGCTTTGCATAATACGTGCGGGTATATGGTATCACTTGGATTTAAGCGTCCGGATGTAGCTAAATATCTATGGTTTTACATTTATGATGAAGATATTTTGCCGGCACGTGTCTATTCGCCGAGTATGAAGTCCCCGGATAATGTACCCAGCGGATGCAGTTCCTTACAGGCCGAAATTTTCTTTGATTGCAAGAAACCCGTCCCTGCCTCGGATGTTGTGTTGCAAAATACGATTGAAAAATTATCCGCTATGGGATTGTTTAAACCGGAAGAAATCGCAGTACAGGATATTCGTTTTGAAAAGTATGCCAACATTACGTTTGATAAGGATATCTACAAAAACCGGCAAATAGTATTGGATTATTTAAAATCAGTGGGTGTAGAGTCTATTGGCCGTTTCGGTAAATGGGATTATTATTGGACACATCAAGCCTTTGCAAGCGGACAGGAGGTGGCAGGTGAATAAATCTATCTCTCCTGCTCCGGTATGGAAGGATAATTACACCGCAATTGCTATGAGCAGTAGCGATGAGTATGTGCCGTATTTGTCGGTTTGTTTGCAATCGTTAAAAAATCATGCCAGTGCATCTCACCGGTATGATATTTTGGTGTTTGAACGCTCGATTACGCTGGAGCATAAGCAAATCCTTTTGCAGCAGATGCAAGCCGAAAATATTTCTTTGCGGTTTGTAAATCCGATGCCTGTGTTAAAATCTTATGATTTAAAATTCCCGCCGCACTATAATCTGGAATGTTATTTTCGTTTGACTACTCCGCTCATTTTGCCTGATTATTCCAAAATTATTTTTACCGATGTTGACTTAATTTTTCAGCGCGATATACAACAACTGTATCATACGCCTTTAGATAAGGGATTGGCCGCTTGCCAAGATTTGGTGTGGGATGCATTCTGTGATAATCCGAAAAAGAATGAAAAAAACTATGCTCTGACCGAACTGGAACTTAAAAATCCGTACATGTACTTTAATACGGGGGTATTGTTGTTGAACTTAGATTATTTCCGGCAACATGATGTTTCTCGCCAATTGCTAGAAATGGCAAATGCAAAAATGTACCGGATTTTAGAGCAAGACATTTTGAATAAATTTTTTAAGGAAAACATTGTATATTTAAAGGATTATTGGAACTTTCCTACCTTAAATGCCAGCTATGCCGCCTGTATGCAACAAGTGAAAGATCCTTCCATTTCGCAACGTTATCAGCAGGCGCGCCAAGAGGCGGCAATCGTTCATTGGGCCGGGGCCGGAAAAGCTTGGAATGATCCGGAAGCGGATTTGGCTTATAAATGGTGGATGGTGGCTCGTCAGACACCTTTTTATGAAGAAATTTTAAACCGATTGTTTTTCAAAGGCGTGCAGTCTTTGGCCGTGCAAACAAAAGAGGCTTTTTTGTATCCTACCCATAAAATAGAGTACAGTCGGGCATCATTACTTGCCTGTCTTACTTGGGGAAAGAAAAAGACACATTATGAAACTAAAAAGGGCCAATTAAAACATAGACTGAACGTAGGAAAAATATTGAGGTAGAAAATGAAAGAATTACCGGATCCAATAAGTCCCGTATGGGATAGTCCATGTGTAGCATTGGCTATGAGCAGCAGTCAACAGTATGCTCCTTATTTATGTGTGTGTTTACAGTCTATCAAAGAACACGCAGATCCGGCGTGTAAGTATGATATTGTGATATTTACCTCTGAAATGAATGAGGAAACAAAGCGGATCATTACAGAACATATTTCAAATGAACATATCTCCGTGCGCTATGTTAATCCCAAAAAATATTTTGAACATATTCCTCTGTTTATTTCTCATTCTTATTTTAAGGAAGAATGTTATTACCGATTGGTAGCACCCTTGATTTTTAAGCAATATCAAAAGGTTTTATTTACAGATATTGACCTAATTTTTACTGAAGATGTGCAAAAACTATACCATACAGATTTAGCCGGCAAACCAATCGCTGCTACGATTGATTTGTTATGGCACGGTATTATTCGAAAAACCCCCTCTTTAGAAACTAAATACGCTCGAGAAACGCTCGGATTAGCAGATCCGTATAAATACGTAAATACAGGGGTTATGTTAATGGATATTGCATCATGCTTAACCCGTCAATTACCACAGGCCACACTTGCGTTGGTTTCTTCTCATAAATACGAAACGCAGGAACAATGCGCGATTAATGCTTTTTTAAAGGAAGATATTTGTTATTTAGATCCTCGTTGGAATGTAGCCGTCCAACCCCAATGGGTAAAAGAAATCATGACACACATGCCGGCGCAAAGCTTGGCTACTTTTCAGACGGCCTATTCACAGGCCAAGGTGTGGCATTTTATGGGCGGTGCTAAACCGTGGGATAATCTGCAAGAAGATAAGAGTACGCTATGGTGGCAATATGCTCGTCGGACTCCTTTTTATGAGCAAATTTTATACCGGCTCTATGTCCGGCCCCTTCATGCATTAAGTGTGCAATCACACGAAGCGTTCGCGTATCCCCGAACGAGATGGTCCTATTGGAGAGCCAAATGGTTAAGTAAAATGACATGTGGCGAAAAAAAGAAACATTACCAAAACAAAAAAACAACCCTAAAAAGACGTATCCAGATTGGGAAAATATTGAGGAAAAAGGATTAAGAATATGAGTCATCCCATTCACATTTCAGTCATTACGCCGATTTATAACCATAACGCTCAATTTGTAAGACAATGTTTGGACAGCTTGGCTGCGCAGACCTTGCGTGAAATGGAATTTATTTTAGTAGATAACGGAGCTACTGAGCAAGGCAAACAGTTAATTGAAGAATATGTGCAGAAGGACGCGCGTTTTAGAGCTATTTATTTTGAACAAAATCAGGGACTTGGCAAAGCCCTCAATGCGGGGATCCGTGTGGCAAAGGGTGAATATGTGGGGATGGTAGAGTCTGACGATTATGTGTCAGAAGATATGTTTGCCTCTTTATACCAGGATACATTAGCCGAAAAACCAGATATTGTTAAAGCCTTGTATACATCGGTGTATGATGAACAAAAAGAAGTATTAGAAAATAATTTTGACTACACGGAATGGGGCAAAACCCTACAGGGGCAGGGGAAATGTTTTCATTTAATTGCCAAACATGTATCCCACTGGAGCGGTATTTATAAAAAAACTTTTCTGGAAAAACATAATATTTGGTTCCACGAAACTCCCGGCGGCGCTTCTCAGGATTTTGGATTTATGTTGCGTTGTTATGCTTGGGCTCAGACGGTACA